>NZ_CAMLIX010000208.1 GCF_946479975.1 uncultured Flavobacterium sp. | reverse complement strand
TTCTGCAGGATGGACAATTTACCCTCCATTAAGTGCATTGCCACAAGCAATTCCTGGTTCAGGAACTGGTATGACTTTATGGTTAGTATCTATGGCTATTTTCATCGCATCTTCTTTGATGGGATCTTTAAATTATATTGTTACTGTTATTAACTTAAGAACAAAAGGGATGTCTATGACTAGACTTCCTCTTACTATCTGGACGTTTTTTGTAACAGCAATTATTGGTGTTATTTCATTCCCAGTATTATTATCTGCTGCATTATTATTAATTTTTGATAGAAGTTTTGGTACTTCATTCTTTTTATCAGATATCTATATTGCAGGAGAGGTTTTACACTACCAAGGAGGTTCTCCAGTATTGTTTGAACACTTATTCTGGTTCTTAGGTCACCCTGAGGTTTATATCGTAATTTTACCTGCAATGGGTCTTGTTTCTGAGATTATGGCTACTAATTCTCGTAAACCAATTTTTGGATACAGAGCGATGATTATGTCAGTTCTTGCAATTGCATTCTTATCTACTATTGTTTGGGGTCACCACATGTTTATTTCAGGAATGAATCCTTTCTTAGGATCTGTATTTACATTTACAACTTTATTGATTGCAATTCCTTCTGCTGTAAAAGCATTTAACTGGATTACAACTCTATGGAAAGGTAACTTACAATTTAACCCTGCTATGTTATTCTCTATCGGAATGGTTTCTACTTTCATCACAGGAGGTTTAACTGGAATCATTTTAGGAGATAGTACTTTAGATATTAACGTTCACGATACTTACTTTGTAATTGCTCACTTTCACTTAGTAATGGGTATCTCTGCACTTTACGGAATGTTTGCTGGTATTTACCACTGGTTCCCTAAAATGTACGGAAGAATGTTGAACAAAAACTTAGGTTATATTCACTTCTGGGTTACAGCAGTTTGTGCTTATGGAGTTTTCTTCCCAATGCACTTTATCGGATTAGCTGGTCTGCCAAGACGTTACTATACTAATACAAACTTCCCATTATTTGATGATTTACAAAATGTGAATGTTTTAATTACAACATTTGCTCTTGTAGGAGGTGCGTTCCAATTAGTATTCTTGTACAACTTCTTTAGTAGTATTTTCTACGGTAAGAAAGCAGTTCAAAATCCATGGAGATCTACAACTTTAGAGTGGACTACTCCAGTTGAACATATCCACGGAAACTGGCCAGGAGAAATTCCTCATGTATACCGTTGGCCGTATGACTATAGTAACCCAAATCATGATGTAGATTTTGTTCCTCAAAATGTACCAATGAAAGAAGGTGAAGAAGTTTTACACCACTAAAAAATAAATTAGAAAGACTATCAGAAATGATAGTCTTTTTTTGTTTGTTAAAATTCTAAAGGTTTAATTTTAGTATTTAAAGAACTAATTACTTTCTATATCTTTGTAGGATGAATGAAAATCTTGATCCTACAACAAAAGGATATAACTCAGAAGAATTAGATCTTGAAAAAAGATTGCGTCCACTATCATTTGATGATTTTGCTGGTCAGGACCAAGTTTTGGAAAATTTGAAAGTTTTTGTTGCTGCTGCTAATCAACGTGGAGAAGCGCTTGATCATGCTTTGTTTCATGGACCTCCAGGATTAGGAAAAACTACTTTAGCTAATATCCTCGCAAATGAATTAGAAGTTGGAATTAAAATTACTTCTGGACCTGTTTTAGATAAACCTGGTGATTTAGCTGGATTACTTACCAATCTTGATGAAAGAGATGTTTTATTTATAGATGAGATTCATCGTTTGAGTCCAATTGTTGAAGAATATTTGTATTCTGCAATGGAAGATTTCAAAATTGATATTATGATTGAATCTGGTCCAAACGCGCGAACGGTTCAAATTAATTTAAATCCGTTTACTTTAATTGGAGCAACTACCCGCTCAGGATTATTAACGGCTCCAATGCGAGCTCGTTTCGGAATTTCGTCTCGTTTGCAATATTATTCGACAGAGCTTTTGACAAGTATTGTAGAAAGAAGTGCAGGAATTTTAAAAATGCCAATTGACCTTGCAGCTGCGATTGAAATTGCAGGTAGAAGTCGTGGAACTCCACGTATTGCAAATGCATTATTACGCAGAGTTAGAGATTTTGCTCAAATAAAAGGCAATGGAACAATTGATCTTGAAATTTCTAAATATGCACTTAAAGCATTAAATGTGGATGCTCATGGTCTAGACGAAATGGATAATAAGATTTTATTGACCATTATTAATAAGTTTAAAGGTGGACCAGTTGGACTTTCTACTTTGGCCACTGCAGTCTCTGAAAGCAGTGAAACTATTGAAGAAGTTTATGAGCCATTCTTGATTCAAGAAGGATTTATTATGAGAACTCCACGTGGTCGTGAAGTGACTGAGAAAGCCTATAAGCATTTAGGAAAAGTAAACACAAACATTCAGGGAGGTTTATTTTAATTACTATGTCTCATAATTCAATATATAATTACCCAAGTAAATTATCGCTGCTCAGATTTTTTAAAGATGCTGAAGGTGTCCGACGAAATCCGATTCCCTTTCATAAAAGATATTTTGAAAAATTCGGCGATTCCTTTTCTATTAGAATTGGTTTTTCGAAATATATCATCTTGTCTAGGGATAATGAAATTGCACAATATATTTTAGTCAAAAATCAAAAGAATTACCATAAATCAAAATTTCAATCGGTATATCTTTCCAAATATTTAGGAAAAGGACTTTTAACGAGTGATGGTGATTTCTGGCTGAAGCAAAGACGTCTTATTCAACCCGCATTTCATAAACAAAAAATGAATCAGCTTGTTGATAATATGAATTCGACTATTGATTTAGAGATAGAGCATCTGATTGAAGGAAAGCCTATAGATCTTTTCCCGGTTATGAGTAATCTGGCATTTAATGTAGTTGCCAAATCCTTATTTCAGCTTTCGACTGCAGAAAATAAATTTCAACGAATAAAATTTATTATAGAGGAAGTTCAGAATTTCTTAATAAAGGAAATTAGACTTCCGCATAAAGCTTGGTGGTTTTCATTGAGCGGTCAGGTTAAAAAGCATCTTCAACTTGCAGAAGAAAATAATAGTATTATTCGGGAAATTATAGAGGAAAGGAAAGCTTCTAAAGAAGAAATAAATGATTTACTGAATATGCTTTTGGAAACCAGATATGAAGATACTGGCGAAAGTATGTCTGTTGAACAATTGGTAGATGAAATTAAAGTTCTATTTATTGCAGGACATGAAACCACAGCAAATGCTTTAACTTTTACACTTCATCTTTTGGGTAGAAATCAAGAAGTACAGGAAAAAGTACTCGAAGAAATTTATGCTATTGAGTCACAAACGGACAACATTATAGAGCAACTTCAAAAAATGACATATACGAATGCTGTTTTGAATGAAGCCATGCGTCTGTATCCGCCAGCTTGGATTACAGATAGACAAAATCTTGAGGATGATTCTTTGGCTCAATTTAAAATAAAGAAAGATACCTTGATTGGAATTTCTTTTTACGAATTACACCGTAATCCTAAATACTGGAAGAATCCAGATGAGTTTATTCCAGAACGATTTCTTGGTGATCAGAAAAAGGAATCGATGCAATATTTTTATCCTTTTGGTGCTGGTCCAAGAATGTGCATTGGAGCTGGTTTTGCTATTTATGAAATGTGCTTGACCATTGCTCAAATTGTAAAAAAGTACAATATCAAATCTAATAATGATGTTGTGCAGTTTAATCCTTTAATTACTCTAAAACCTGTTGATGTAGAAGTTTCATTTTTTAAGCGATGAGTATAAATTCAAAAGAAACATATTCAAAATTTATAAAAGCAGAAGCAAAAAGACTTGGTTTTATTTCTTGTGGAATTTCAAAAGCGGGCTTTTTAGAACAAGAAGCACCGCGTCTAGAAAAATGGTTAAACAATAATCATAATGGCCAGATGGCTTATATGGAAAACCATTTTGATAAACGTTTAGATCCAACTTTACTAGTAGATGATGCGAAAAGTGTAGTTTCTCTTTTATTGAATTACTTTCCGTCTGAATCTCAAAATGATGATAGTTTTAAGATTTCTAAATATGCTTATGGGCAGGATTATCATTTGGTTATTAAGGAAAAATTAAAAGAGTTTTTATATACTATTCAACAGAATATCGGAGAGGTTTCTGGTCGCGCATTTGTTGATTCTGCACCGGTTTTAGATAAGGCTTGGGCAGCAAAAAGCGGTTTAGGATGGATTGGAAAAAATAGTAACTTACTAACTCAAAAAGTAGGATCATTTTATTTTATAGCAGAGCTCATATTAGATTTGGACTTAGAATATGATCATGCCGTAACCGATCATTGTGGTTCCTGTACTGCATGTATAGATGCTTGTCCCACACAGGCAATTGTAGCGCCTTATATTGTAGATGGTAGTAAATGTATTTCTTACTATACAATTGAGTTAAAGGAAAATCTTCCTTATGAGATGAAAGGAAAATTTGATGAGTGGATGTTTGGTTGTGATACTTGCCAAGATGTTTGTCCATGGAATAGATTTTCTAAACCGCACTCTGAACCCCTATTTAATCCGAATCAGGATTTACTTTCATTTACTAAAAATGACTGGATGGAAATAACAGAAGAGACTTTTAAAGTTGTTTTCAAAAACTCTCCTATTAAAAGAACCAAATTTGATGGTCTTAAACGAAATATCAAATTTTTAGAATAAATGATCTAAAAATTTTTTATTTTTTAATTATTTGGTTTTCAGTTACTTGGTTATTTTTAAATAAGTAAAAACTTATTTTTATGCCTTACAAAAAATTACGATTTTATCCTCATTACATGTAAGAATTTAGGTTTTTCGTAATTCTTTAAGAAATTATGACTTCTTCATTGTCAAATATTTACATTTTAAGCATTTTCAAGTAATCTACACGTGTTAAATTATGTCGTTTGACGACTTTCTTTGCAGTTGGTCGAGTAATGTAGTCTGATTTTCAGGCTTTATATACTTTCGCTGCTCCAAAACTACTAATTTAATCTTAAGACGACTATTATATGTGTCTTGTTGCAGAATGCTTATGGTAAAAACTTACTATTACAGTGTTGAAAAAACTTTTTTCAAACACTTTAAATCCAATATTTACAATTTTTCGTATTTCTCCTATATGCTAAAAACTATCATCAGTTTTTTAGTGTCTACTATTTCTGTTCCACAAACTCAAGTTGTTCATGCGTAACTTTACTTTTCAAACGTTTAAACTATTTAAACTATTTTTTCTTGTCTCACTATTTTTTGTCTCTTTTAAAACAAGAGCGCAATTTCCTTATTCACAATCATTTAAAAATTCTACGGCTCCTGGTGTGCTCTTTGGAGGATCGCCTGTTGCTTTTTTAACGGGAGGTGCTGGTACAAAAGACGGTTACACAGATGCTAATGGTTCAGGTTACTTAAGATTAACCAACAATCAAGGAAACCAAAAAGGGATTGTTTATTCTAATACTTATTCGTTTCCGTCTGCTTATGGAATGACTATCTCATTTGAGTACTTTGCACATAGTAAAACCAGTGGAAGCGGTGCAGATGGAATAGCATTTATATTATTTGACGCAACGGCATCTCCAGTAGAGGTAGGTGCGTTTGGTGGTTCATTAGGCTACGCGCAACGAAATACAGAAACAGGTTTTTCTAAAGGTTATTTAGCAATTGGACTTGATGAATTTGGAAATTTTTCTGCTGCTAATGAAGGCAAAACAGGTGGAGCGGGTGTATTATCAAGTAATGTTACTTTAAGAGGAGCAGGAACAGGAACAACTGGCTATAGACACTTAATCTCTTCACAAACTACAGCACTAGCAAGTCCGTTTAACGTTGCAGGAAATGATAGAACAGCAACAGATAATACAAAAAATGGCTATAGAAAAATGGAAGTGGTTTTAAGACCTCGTTCAACCGGTGGCTTTTTTATTGACGTATATTTAACACATGGAAGTGTGCGTGATTTGATTATTAATAATTATGCCTATACAGATGCAGCACCTTCTAATTTAAAATTTGCGATTTCATCTTCTACAGGAGGTTCTAACAACTTTCACGAGATCCGTAATTTAAATATAACAGTAGATCAATCTACTCTCTTAACACCGGTCGCCAATGCTGATGAATTTACAGGATGTATCGGTGTAACAGCAACTTCGGGTGATATTACGGCTAATGATAATGGAGCAGTTAACACTTTAGGATCGGTAAACAAAACAACAATAGATTTAGATCCTTCCACAGCTGGAGTTCAAACATCATATACAGTTGTAAACAAAGGAACTTTTACTTACGATTCAACTACAGGAGCGGTAACATTTATACCGCTAAATAGTTCGGTCACCGGCCCAATTACTATTAATTATACTTTTAACGATAATTATAATAAAACTTCAAATACTTCAACTATAACATATAAGACTTATAACGCTATTACAAATAATGTTATTACAGCACCTTTACAATCTACTTTCTGTAATAGTCCAGCAAATCCTGATCCTATTAATGGATCTACCGCTGCTGTAGCTGGTGGTACAATTACTTATCAATGGGAAACTAGTATTGATAACGCAGTATTTAGCCCAATTTCAGGAGCCACTAACAATAGTTATGATCCGCCGTCAACGAGTACGACGGCATACTACAGAAGAATTGCTAGTTCTGCAAATTGTAAAAATACTAGTAATACGGTTGCAATTGTCTTTGGGAAAGCAAGTACGCCTACAGCAACTGCAGCAACTGCTATAACTTGTAATAGTTTTACAGCGAATTGGAATACTGTGCCAAATGCTACATCGTATGGATTATCAGTTTCAACTAATTCTAATTTTAGCAGTCATGTAGCAAATTATGATGGTAGAGATCTCACATCTTCAAATTCTTTTACAGTTAATAACTTAACTTCTGGGCAGACTTATTATTTCAAAGTTTGGCCTTATAATAGCTGTGGAGTTGGCGATACTGCATCTAATGTAATTATTGTAACTGTAGGAAATGGTTCTGTAGCAGGAACGGCATCCTCAGCACAAAATATTTGTTCCGGAACATCTCCTGCAGATTTAACTTTAATTGGTTATACAGGAACAATTCAGTGGCAGTCATCTATAAATAATAGCACTTTTAATAATATCGTAGGAGCAACTGGTCCGGTATTGACTAGTTCTCAAATAGGGAGTCTTTCTACAAGTACATATTATCGAGCAGTGGTAACGAGCGGTTCTTGTACTGCAGCTAATACCTCTTCTGTATTAATCACGGTAAATGCAGTTCCTGTTTTAGGCACAGCAACACAATTAGCAACAGTTTGCGATGGTTCTACAGCAAGAATAAATTTAACAGGATTACTAGCTAATACTACCTCTACGATTTCTTACTCTATTGATGGTATTGCTCAAATTCCCGTTACAGGAATAACAGCTGATGCAGCGGGCGCAGGTGCATTTGATTCTGCAGTTTTAACAGCTGCAAATAATGGAAAGATTCTAAAAATAACTGCTGTAACCACAACTAGTACAACACCAAACTGTACTAGTACTGTTAATAAAGATGTTACATTGAGTGTTAACGCATCATCGGTTGGAGGAACTGTTACATCTGCACAAACCATTTGTTCTGGAACATCTCCAGCAGACTTAGTTTTGAGTGGAAATACAGGAAATGTTACGAAATGGCAAAAAGCTTCTGACGCGGCATTTACAAATCCGATTGATATTACATCAACTTCGACTACATTAACAAAAGCAATTATTGGTAATTTAGCAGCTAACACTTATTTTAGGGCTGTTGTTCAAAATGGAGTTTGTTCTGCAGCATTTTCAGCATCTGTTTTAATTACAGTAAATGCAACACCTGCGGCGCCTTCAGCTTCTACACAAAATTTCTGTTCTGTTGACGCTAAAAAAGTTAGTGATTTGTTGCCTTATGGAGCATCATACAAATGGTACAATGCTTCAAGCGCTGGGACATTATATACGGGAACAGAAACACTTGCTACAGGAACTTATTATGTTAGCCAGACGTCAAACGGATGTGAAAGTTCAAGAACTGCGGTAACAGTAACGGTTAATATAACGCCGTCAGCACCTTCTGCTTCGGCACAAGTTTTCTGTTCGGCTGATTCTAAAAAAGTTAGTGATTTGGTACCTTCTGGAGCATCATACAAATGGTACAACGCTTCAAGTGCTGGGACATTATATACAGGAACAGAAACACTTGCTACAGGAACTTATTATGTAAGCCAGACAACAAATGGATGCGAAAGTTCAAGAACTGCGGTATCAGTAACGGTAAATACAACGCCGGGAGTACCGACAGTAGGAACTATCACTCAGCCGACTTGTTCTACTGCCACTGGAAGTTTTACAATTGGAAATTACAGCGCATCAAATACTTATACAATTACTCCGTCAGCAGGAGTTACCCGCAATGCGGATGTTGTAACAGCTCCCGAAGGAAATTATACGATTTCTGCATCAGCAAACGGATGTACTTCGGCAAATGCAT
>NZ_CAMLIX010000207.1 GCF_946479975.1 uncultured Flavobacterium sp. | reverse complement strand
TATCAAACAAAAACAGATTATTTTTACTTTCAAAAATATTTATCTTCCGGGAAGCGAACAGAAAAATGTTCACGAAAAAGATTCTACTAAAGGTTTTGTAAAATATTCGATGAAGTTTGGCGAAGATTTTCATAAAGTAAAAACCAAAAGCAGAACGGCGATTATTTTTGATAAAAACGAACCTATAATTACCAATTACGCCACTACCCGATTCCTGCCCGGAATTTCGATTGGGGCAAAAGCAGGGTACAATTTTTATCCTGATTTGGATAAATCAACCAGTTATTTTGTTGGCGCGACGCTTTCACCTTTTAAATCGTATCGTTTTTGTTGGCAGGTTGAATGGGTCAATGCCTTGAATCAGTACAACAGCGCAACAAATATTATAAGCGCGTTTAACACCAACGCCAACGGAACCCGCCAACTGGTACGCACAACAACTGCAACAGAAAACAAAAATGTCAATTGGGAAGTTCCTGTTTTGATTCGGTACAACCTCAACAATTATATAGGAGTTGGAGCTGGAATTCAGGCGAATATAAATGTTTCTTCGGAACAAAATGAAAGCATAAATATAGATACATTCGAAGGTGATAAGGAAAACTTTTTAATCAGTTCGACAACAAGTTCTAATAAAGTAAAAAACAGTTTTACAGATGTGAAAACGGGACTTTTATTAGATTTAACGGCTGGATTCGCAAGAATTGGTCCGAGTTTGGGAGCGCGTTATGTACTAAATTTTGAACAGAATTTTAATTATTTTCAAGTTTATGGAATTTGGAAGTTTTGATTTTTTTTCACCATATAAGTCATATAAGTTCATATTAATGAAACGCATAAAAATTAATCATTTTTTGTAATTTAAATACATACACAAAATATTTAATATGAACTTATATCGCTTATATGGTTTAATTTTTTTCTTTTTCCTAAGTTTAAATGTTTCTTCACAAGAAGATCAAATCTATAATGCAATTGATGTTTTTGTGGCTCATCCTTCCGCGAAAGCGTTACAAAATTTAAAAAATACAGAAAGTAATTTTTGGAAAAATGCTAAACCAAAAACCAAGGATGAATTCTTGGCAATCGTTATTTTAAACTGCAACAAAGCATTCTACGAAAACCAATTTGGGCAGACACAAAACGCCATTTCGAGTTATGAAAAAGCTTGGCAGATTTATCAGAAAAAAAAACTTTCTGATTACGACATTATTGAATTTTGTCTGAAACCGCTTGGAAATCTTTATACTGTTTTAGGCGATTATGATAACGCAGAAAATACGATAAAACAATACTTTTTCATTGTCAATACTTCCAAAAATTATCCTGAAGCTCAGAAACAAAAATTTGCTGCAATTGTAAATTTATCGAATGTTTATCAGAGTTCTGGGAAAATTTCTCAGGCGATTCCACTTTTGGAAAACACTTTAAAAACAGAACAATTAACCAATGTTCAAAAGGGAATTTTATTGAATAATTTGGGGAATAATTATTTATTGAGTTCAACGGGAGAATTAATGCGTCCAGAGACGCACCAAAGCGCTACAAAAGCTTTTGAATCTTCGATAAAATGGCTTCAAAATGAAAAAAATCAATCGGAAAATTTATCGAATTCGTATCGAAATTTGGCGGCGCTTTATCGTCAAAGACAAAATTTAGAAACAGCCACTTCTTATTTAGAAAAGGCTGAAAAGTTGTTTTTAGAAACAAAAAATCAACAACCTCGAAAATTAGCAAAACTGTATTACGAAAAAGCTTTATTGTTTTTTGATGAAGAAAAATATGATCAAGGTTCGAAACAGATTGCATTGGTTTTTAAAACTTTGATTCCAAATTACAATTCGTCAACTATTCTACCGAACCAAAATCAATTGTATGCAGAAACAGTTTTGGTTGATGCGCTCGATTTGCAGGGAGAAATTTTTAAAATAAAAGAACCAAAAAAGGCCCTTCAGGCTTTCGATCTTTCTTTTTATATCGAAGATTTATTGATGAATGGTTTGGTTTACGAAAATTCTAAAATTCTGATGCAATTGCGATCTCGAAATCGTACCGAAAAATGCATTGCTATTTACAATGAATTGTTTCGAAAAGAAGGTAAAACTTCTTATTTGGAAAAAGCTTTTCAATTGGCAGAAAGAACAAAATCAGGCATTTTGCAACGTTATCGTTCAAATATTAAAAACGCTTCCGCGGAAGAAAAAAAGCTTTTACAAGAACTTCAAAATTTAAATAATAACATTTTAAAAGAACAGCAAAAAGGAGATTTAGCGAATATTTCTACAATCAATCAATTTATAAAAAAGCAAAATGAATTGATGATTTCGTTGAAAAAAACCCAATCCAAAAACCCGGATTATCTTCCTGAAAAATGTGATCTGAAAGCATTATTTAAGAAACTAGAAAATGATAAAGCGATGATGGTTTATTATTTTATGGGATTTGAAAATCTCTATTTTTTCATTATACAAAACAACCGAATTGCGTTGGATCATATTAATATTACTGATATTGCAATTCCCAAAATTGTTCAATTTATAGATTATTTTAATAGTGCTGATGCGATTACAAATGATATATCAGGTTATAATCACTATGGAAAAGCTGCGTACGATGTGTTAAAATTTCCAACCAATTACGTTAATCAAAACCTCATCATTGTTCCTGACGGAATTTTAAATTTTCTGCCTTTTGAAGCTTTAATCACCAAGGAATCGAATACGACGAATTTTGCCAAAATGAATTATTTGATGAACGATTTTAATATCGCTTATAATACTTCGGCGAATATTTATCTGAATGCTAAACCTGTTTCTAATGCTAAAAAAACAGTTTTAGGTATCTTTCCTGTTTTCGAAAAAACGCCTTTTGAATTGCGTTATTCGAAAAAAGAAATGGAATCTATTCAAAATAATTTTGAAGGCAAATATTTAGAAAATGCCAATGCAAGTTTTTCAAACTTTAAAAATAACGCCAACCATTATTCTATTTTACATTTGAGCACACACGCTTCTTCGGGTGATATTGAAACTCCGGCAAGTATAAAATTTTTCGATCAGGAAATTTTGTATTCTGAATTGTACAATCTGCATATCAATCCGGATTTGGTGGTTTTAAGTGCCTGCGAAACCGGAATTGGCAAACTCTATGAAGCAGAAGGCGCGATGAGTGTTGCCAGAGGTTTTCAGTTTGCAGGAGCGCAGAATTTAATGTTTTCGCTGTGGAAAGTAAACGATTTTACTACTTCGGTTTTTATGTCGGATTTCTATACAAATGTCAAAAACAATGTTTCTTATTTTTACGCCAATGCCAATGCAAAACGCGATTATCTGAATGATAAATCGATTCCGAATGCTAAAAAATCGCCTTATTATTGGAGTTCTTTTGTTTATTACGGTTCGATTTCTGTTGAAGAAAAATCAGCAAATTATATCTATTATATCGTTAGTTTATTGATTTTAATTGGCTTATTTTTGATTTACAATCAATACAGAAATGGAAAATCTTCACGAAATTCTCAAAAAAGAAGGGAATTATAAAAAAATAAAATTCAAGATCACTAAAACACAGCACTTACAGATTAAAGCCAAAATTAACGGCATTTCTGGAAATTTCATTTTAGATACAGGAGCTTCTAACACCTGCATCGGATTTGAAAGCATTGAACGTTTTGAACTTTCGGCTAAAAAATCTAAAACAAAAGCTTCTGGCGCGGGCGGTACGGGAATGAAAACTCAGATTTCATCTCAAAACAAACTGCAGTTGGGAAGCTGGAAAAATAAAGATTTCAGCATTGTCATTTTTGATCTTTCGCATGTCAATGAAGCTTTAGAATCTTTTAAGGCAAAACCTGTTCACGGCATTATTGGTGCCGATGTTTTGCTGGAAGGAAAAGCAATTATTGATTATTTTAACCATTACTTGTATTTAAAATAAGACAATTTAGTTTTTTTGATATATTTGTTGAGCCATTTTAACAAATCTATCCCTATGAAAAAAACTCTACTTTGTTTTCTTTTTTTATTGCCTACTTTAATTTTTGCTCAAATCAGTAGTATAATACATTGTGCTGGAGATAATGTTTTTGACTTAACCAGCCGATATGATGAATTGACTAAAGATATAAATCTGAATCCTGGTGAAACTATTACCATTAAATATTATACAAAGGATACCTATGCTATATATGATGAAAATGCAGTTGTTGATCCAAAGAATTATGTTTTCACTGGTGGAGGCAGTCTAGAAATTCACGTTAGAATAAAACGTAGTGGCGGAGCCAGTATAATGAATTCTTTTACGATAATTCTAAATCATGCTATTGAGTTTGCTAATGCTAGTGTTTCATATCCACAATGTGGAAACTCAAGAGTCTATCTTGCTGCTAGATACGGCAGAAGCCCTTTTAAATATTCTTTAGATGGAGTTAAATATCAATCTGAGAACGCTTTTAACAATGTAGCTCCCGGATCTTACAATATACATATTAAAGATGATTATGGCTGCACAAAGGATTCTACCTTAGTTGTACCCGCAATAAATGCACTTACAGCAACAAGTTTAAAAATAAACAATAGCTGTTACGGCTCAAATGATGGAAGAATAGAAATTACTCCCATTGGAGGAACACCAACTTATTCGTATTCAAAAAATGGAAGCAGTTTTCAACAATCTAATATCTTTTCAAACTTAGCTGCTGGTCATTATGATATTACCGTAAAAGACGGAATAGGATGTTTGTATGTTTTTCCAATAGATATTGCACAACCCACAATTTTGTCAGCCTCTACAACGGCTATAAATGTCACAAATCCTGGTGGTAATGATGGAGAAATAACGGTAGTGGCTACGGGAGGAACACCTACTTATTTCTACCGTCTAAATAATCCTAATGGAATAATTACACCTTGGCAAAATTCTAATATTTTTAAAAATTTAACTGGTGGAAATTATATTGTCGAAATTATAGATGCTCAAGGCTGTATGGTTATGTTACCAATAATAGTTAACACTCCACCATCTCAATTAGCAATTATTGCGTCAGTTAGTGATGCCAATTGTTATACTACTTTTAGAAGTATAACAATTAATGCTATTGGAGGTGCTGGTTCTTATTTATACTCTATAGATGGCATTCCTTACAATGCTTCTAATGTTTTTCCAAATGTATCTCCTGGACTGCATACCTTATGGGTTAAAGACAGTTTAAACTCGTTAACTAGCATGGATATTACGGTTCCAGCTTATCTTCCATTATCTGCAACCGCTACAGCTACTAAAATTGAAAACTGTGCAATAAATTACATTTCAACAATTAAAATTACAGCTTCTGGTGGTACGTTTCCTTATCAGTATGCAGTTAACAGCAGTAGTTACCAACAAAGCGACACTTTTTCTGGTGCAGCGCCTGGAGAACACATTATCAATGTTAAAGATGCATATGGATGTGTGTTTACCACAAAATTAATTATAGAATCACCTGTTTCATTAACTGCTAGTGCAACGGTTAACGAACCTAGATTTTGCGGAGATAAAGGTTCTGTTACTATAAAAGCAGCTGGAGGCCAAGAACCTTACAGTTATTCCTTTAACCAAGGAAGTTCTTATTCTGATATAAATACTAAAGAATTAGATGCAGGATATTATACTTTATTTGCAAAAGATGCTTCAGGATGTATCGTTTCTCAAGTTGTAACTGTTACAGCTTCAAATCCTCCTTCGGCAATATTCATTTCCTCTACTAATACAACAGCTCCAAATAGCAACGACGGGAATGTAACAGTGAGGGTCAATGGTGGAACAATGCCTTACAGTTATTCGATTAGAGCAAAAAATAATCCTGTTGGAAATTTTTTACAATCCTCTAATGTTTTTACTTTTGTCAATCTTGCACCTGGAGAATATGACATAACTGTTAAAGATGCTAAAGATTGTCTTTCGCAAACTATTAGAGTTATAATTGTAGCACCTTCTTTTGCTCCTCTTACAGCTACAGCCGAAGTGGTGCGACCAACCTGTCTAAATCCAATGGGAGTAATAACGGTGCACGCATCTGGAGGATCTGGAGTTTACCAATATTCTTTTGATAATGGTACTACTTATTCTTCTACCAATACCTATGCTACAACAAGTCCTGGTATTTATCGACTAACTGTTCGTGATGATAATAATATAGTATATACTTTGATTTTAGAGGTAACGCAACCAATCCCGATGATTCTTAATGCAACTATTTTTTCTCCTGTTACTTGCGCACAAAATGGAACAATTATGGCGCATGCTATAAGCGGACAGTCTCCCATAACTTATTCTCTTAATGGAGGTCCTTTTAGTCAAGCTAACATTTTCGAAAATCTTGTTCCAGGATCATACTTTATAACAGCAAAAGACAATAACGGCTGTACAGAAACTTTGACTATAACTTTAGCAACTCCTACTCCAATAACTGCAAGTGTTAACGTAGAAAATCAAACTGCAACTATTAATGCAAGTGGTAGCAATACGGAATTAAAATATGCTATTTCTCCAAATTTAGATCGTTTTTCAAATCAGAATGTTTTTCCAAATTTAGCTCCTGGAAATTACACTGCAATTATTCAAGATTTGAGTGGCTGTTTTGAAATGTTAAATTTTATTGTTGATCCAGTAGCTCCAGTAATTAATGGAAAAACTGCTGTCAATGTAGAATTCAAACAAGGCCAGACTTTAGGTGATCTTGCTATCGAAGGTCAAAATATTAAATGGTATAGTACGCCGGGAACTTCGTCAACTGGAAAAACAAGTAAAGCAACTGCCGAAACTCCTCTGCCAAAATCTACTGTTTTGGTCGATGGTGTAACTTATTATGCTTCACAGACTATTAACGGAATCGAAAGTAAAACACGTCTTGCTGTAACTGCAAAAGTAAACGGCTCACTTTCTACACCAGATTTTGAATTGGCCGATTTCAAGTTTTATCCTAATCCTGTAAAACATATTTTATCGGTTAAAAATAAATCGGTTATCGAGGACATTCAAGTTTTTGCTGTTTCAGGACAATCTGTTTTATTCAGAAAAGTAAATAGTACAAATGCTGAAATTGATTTATCAAATCTTTCTAAAGGAATGTATATTTTAAATGTAAAGTCCGATGGAAAGGAAAAAGCTTTTAAATTTATAAAAGAATAAACATCTCAAAAAGACATAAAAAAAGCCTTCATAATTTGAATATGAAGGCTTTTGTGTTTCTAGAATATCTTCTTTAGTCTTTTATTTCTATTTTTGAAACGGAATATTTTTTCAATGAAAAATAAGCAACAATAGTACTCAACAACATTAAAATTCCTCCCAGAATAAAAGGCGCTCCAGCAAATTTGAAAGGCGCATCCTCATGTGTAAAAAAGTAAAATGTATTGGCCATCATCGGCGGACCAATGATGGAAGAAGCGCTCATTAAACTGGTTAAAGTTCCTTGAATTTCTCCTTGTTCGCTTGGTTCTACTTTACTTGCTACAACAGATTGTAAAGCTGGTCCTGCAATTCCGCCAAGGCAATACGGAATTAAAAATACAAACATCATCCAGCTTTGGGTTGCAAAAGCAAATAATAACATTCCGATTGTGTATAAAGCTAAACCAACGTAAATACTTTTTTCGTTTCCTATTTTTGGATTGATGTAACGAACCAATCCGCCTTGTACAACGCCGACTAATAAACCGATTATTCCTAATGAAATTCCGATCATTCTTTCGTTCCAATTGAATTGATAAATCGTGAAGAAACTCCAATTACTTTGTACCGCATGCGAACCTACGTACAAAAGAAATATCGCTGCAATTAAACCAATTAAGGTTGGATATTTTTTTAAACCTAAAATAGCACCAACAGGATTGGCACGTTTCCAGTTAAAAGATCTTCGGTTTTCTTTTTTAAGCGATTCTGGAAGAATAAAAAATCCGTAAAGGAAATTTACCATACATAAAACTGCTGCCGCATAAAACGGAACTCTTGATCCGTATTGTCCTAAAAGTCCTCCAATAACAGGTCCGATGATAAATCCTAATCCGAAAGCGGCTCCAATTAAACCAAAGTTTTTAGCTCTATTTTCGGCAGTACTGACATCTGCTATATAAGCTGATGCTGTTGTAATACTTGCTCCTGTAACACCTGCAATAATTCTTCCGATAAATAACCAAGTTATCGTTGGTGCAAATGCCAGAAAAAGATAATCTAATGAAAATCCGAAAAGGGAAATTAATATAATTGGTCTTCTTCCGAATTTATCACTCAAATTTCCAATAACTGGTGCAAATACAAATTGAGTGATCGCATACGCGAAAGTCAACCAGCCGCCAATTTTTGCAGCTTCGCTGATATCACCATGAATTAATTCTTCAATCAACTTTGGAGTAACTGGAATAATAATTCCCCATCCTGTAATGTCAATTAACATGGTTATGAAAATAAAACCAATCGCCGCAGATTTATCTTTTTGTAGCATAGTAATTTTATAAGGTGATGCAAATAAACATATTTTTAAATTAACAATAAAAAAATCCCAAATTCCAATT
>NZ_CAMLIX010000206.1 GCF_946479975.1 uncultured Flavobacterium sp. | reverse complement strand
TTTTCTACGAAGAAAAAGGACTTTTGATGCTTTATAAAACAGAAAAAACGGGAGAAGAAATTGAACACGAAGGAATACTGGCAGAAAAATTAGGATTACAGGTCGATTTTCTATCTAAAGAAGAAGTTTCAAATCTAGAAAAAGGAACCGTTACAGATGTAATTGGTGGCGTTCATTATAAAAGTGATGCACACATATATCCGCAAAAATTCATGCAGTTTATTAAAGATGAATTAAAGACATTAAACGTAAAAATTCATTCCAATACAACCGTAACCGATTTTACTTTAAAGAATAATTCAGTTTCAGAAATTATAACAGACAAAGGCACTTTTACAACAGATGAGGTGGTTTTGGCAACAGGATCATGGAGTCCGCATATTGCAAAAAAACTGAATGTCAATATTTCAATTCTGCCAGGAAAAGGATATAGTTTTACCTTGAAAGATCAAAATCATAAACCGTCAATTCCAAGTATTTTATGTGAAGGAAAAGTTGCGGTAACACCTATGAATAATGATATTCGTTTTGGTGGAACAATGGAAATTACGCATACAAATGATACCAAAATTAATCAGAACAGACTGCAGGGAATTTTAAATTCAATTAATGACTTTTATCCAGAATTAAAAATAAACCTACCAAAAGAAGAAGATACTTGGTTTGGTTTCAGACCGTGTACGCCTTCTGGAATGCCGATAATTACAAGAGACAAAAAACTTAAAAACTTGACTTTGGTTACAGGTCACGCAATGATGGGATTAAGTCTTGCGCCTGCAACGGGGAAAATCGTGGCAGAGATTATCGCAGAAAAACCAACTTCTGTAGCAACCGAAATGTTTCAAATTTAATAAAGCAGCTTCATTTTTTAAAAAAGATGAAGCTGTTTTTTTATTTTTTTGCCACAAATTGCACGAATTTACGCGAATTAAATTTTAATGATTGGCCAGCTTCAGCGAAGCGAAATATTTGTAGAAAAAGAAAATCATCGGTCCGCCTCAGCGAGGCGAAATATTTATAGAAAAAGAAGATTGTCGTACAGAAAAAAGCTCCGTAGGAGTGACATCTACGAATTGAAAATAATTAATATATGAATTCCATAAATCTCAAAATTAAAAACATTATAAAATGAAATATTGATTTAATATAACCCCTAAATACTAACCACATTTAGAGCATGCATTACAAAACAAAAAACAACCAAAAAACAACCAAAAAATGGAAAACGAAAACCAGGAAGAATTCAAAAAAGAGCTGGGACTTCTTGACGGCACCATGCTTGTCGTAGGTTCGATGATAGGATCGGGAATATTTATTGTAAGTGCCGATATTGCCCGGCAGGTTGGTTCTACGGCTTGGCTTATTTTAATCTGGCTGCTTTCTGGAATTATTACAATGATTGCTGCTGTAAGTTATGGCGAACTTAGCGCCATGTTTCCTAATGCCGGCGGACAATATGTATATCTCAAAGAAGCTTATAATAAACTAATTGCCTTTTTATACGGATGGAGTTTTTTTGCTGTCATTCAAACCGGAACTATCGCCGCGGTTGGAGTGGCATTTTCTAAGTTTACAGCCTACCTAATTCCAGCAGTTAGTGACGAAAATATTCTTTATGAAATAGGCAGTTTTAAACTCAATGTTGCACAAATCGTTTCTATTGTTACGGTTATTTTTTTAACGTATTTAAATACTTGCGGCGTTAAAAACAGCAAAATGCTGCAAACTATTTTAACCATCATAAAAATACTTTCAATCTCAGGATTAATCATTTTCGGATTTACGCTTGCAGCCAAAGCTTCTGTTTGGAACGCCAATTGGGCAGACGCGTGGACGCCTCACGCTTTCAACAAAGAAACAGGTTCTTGGATGCCAATAGGAACTACCGCTTTGCTTTCAGGAATTTCTGCCGCAATGGTTGGTACTTTATTTTCGAGTGATTCTTGGACTGGAGTTACTTTTATTGCAGGAGAAATTAAAAATCCAAAACGAAATGTCGGATTAAGTATGTTTCTAGGAACTCTAATCGTAACCGTAATTTATGTTTTGACCAATTTAATGTACGTTGCAGTAATTCCGTTAAGCGAAATTGCAGGCGCAAAATCAGATCGGGTAGCGGTTGTTGCTGCTCAATATATTTTTGGAAATATCGGAACATTAATTATCGCGATTATGATTATGATCTCGACTTTTGCCTGCAACAACGGATTAATTATGGCTGGCGCAAGAGTATATTATACCATGGCAAATGATGGTTTATTTTTCAAGAAAGCTGCACAATTAAACAAAGCAAGCGTTCCCGCGTGGGCGCTTTGGGCGCAATGTATTTGGGCTTCTATATTATGTTTTACAGGTAAATATGGGGATTTATTGGACTATGTAATTATCATTGTTTTGATATTTTATATCCTTACCATTTACGGAATCATTCGTCTTCGTAAAAAAATGCCCGATGCAGTTCGTCCCTACAAAGCCATCGGATATCCATTTCTTCCATTGGTTTACATTTTAATCGCTTCTGCAGTTTGTGTTTCTTTGTTGTTTGTGAAATTTTCAACTTGTGGCTGGGGCGTTTTAATTATGTTAATCGGAATTCCCGTTTATTATTTAATTAAAGAAAAAGAATAATATATATTCTCGATATCCAACAGATTTCAATATTCTAACAGGTTTCAAAACCTGTTAGGTATTTTTTTACTACGAATTTATTATTTACAATTCTTAAAAAATTCTACAATCATTATTTAGATACCTAACAGGTTTTTGAAACCTGTTAGGATAACTATTAAAAGATATTGGAGCTAAGAAAAGCGCACTATAAAAGACCTTTTCGCATTTAATAACCAATATTCCTCACAAATCAATTTCCATGGGTAATATAATATTAGTATCTGTTAATATTAACCCATAACCCTCAAAAAATATTATATATTTTTATTGATATGAAAATTATGGGAACAACTAGCAAAAAAATAAGTGTAATTTTAACACTTTCGTTGTGTTTGATCAGTCAAGCCCAAGGAACATTGAAAGATTATAAAAGAGCAAATGCTGTAGATTCTTTATTTAAGAATAAAATTAGCAATACTCCAAAAGAATTTCATTGGGTTGGAAATGAGTATGTATGGTATAGTAACAACATTTTAAAAGATAAAGAATTTCTTTTAGTTGATATCAAACAGCAGAAACAATCACCAGCTTTTGATCACAATCAATTGGCGCAGTCTTTATCTAAAATTTTAGGGAAAGACGTAAAAGCTAAAGATCTCCCAATAGAAAATCTGGAGTTTGACAAAAATCTTTCAACCTTGACTTTTACATCAGATGTTTTTAAGTTTTCTTATAATATAAATACAAACCAATTAACGAAAACTGGAGACTACACAAAGCCACCTAAAAGGGATCGTTATTGGGGCGGGAATTTTGACGAATTAGGAAATAAACCTGTTGGTTCGCCAGATTCTTTACAGGTTGCTTTTATCAAAAATTATAATTTATATGTAAAAGATAAAAAGACCAATACAGAAACGCAGTTGAGTTACGATGGCTCAAAAGGATTTTATTATTCGTCTTATTTGCAATGGTCGCCAAACAGCAAAGAAATAATGGCTTACAAAGTTAGACCCGGCGAAGAACATAAAATTTATTTTGTAGAATCTAGTCCATCAGATCAATTTCAGCCAAAATTACAAACGCGTGATTATTTAAAACCCGGAGATCAGCTTCCGTTTAAAAGTCCGCAATTATTTTTGGTAGCTTCTAAAAAACAAATTCCAATTGCTACCGATTTATTTCAGCAGCAATACGATGTTTCTGGATTTGAATGGAAAGACGACAGCAGTGCTTTAACATTTGAATACAATCAAAGAGGACATCAAGCTTATCGTGTTTTAGAAATAAATGCAGTAACTGGAAAAGTAAAAACAATTATAGAAGAAACGAGTCCGACTTTTGTAGCATACAGCGGTAAAAAATACCGTTACGATCTCAAAAAGAGTAACGAAATAATTTGGGCTTCAGAAAGAGACGGATGGAATCATTTGTATTTGTATGATGCGGTTTCAGGAAAAGTCAAAACTCAGATTACAAAAGGAAATTGGCCAATTAGAGAAGTTTTAAAAGTTGATGAAGAAAAAAAGCAGCTCTATTTTACCGCCAGCGGCTTAGACAATAATCAAGATCCTTATTTACTGCATTTTTGCCGAATTGATTTCAACGGAAAAAACTTCACCAGATTAACCACCGAAAACGGAAATCATAAAGTGAGTTTTTCACCAGATTACAACTATTATGTCGATCAATATTCAAGAGTTGATGCTGCGGCAATTACTGTTTTAAAAAGTGCTGCAACTCAAAAAACAATTGTCGAAATGCAAAAAGGAGATATTTCTGCATTGGAGAAAACTGGCTGGAAAGCGCCAGAAGTTTTTACAGCAAAAGGTAGAGATGGCAAAACAGATATTTGGGGCGTAATTGTTCGTCCAACAAATTTTGATCCCAATCGTAAATATCCAATCATCGAATATATTTATGCAGGTCCGCAGGATTCTTTTGTTCCAAAGAATTTTCAGCCGTATTATTGGGCGATGACGTCTTTGGCAGAACTAGGATTTATCGTAGTTCAAATCGACGGAATGGGAACTTCGAACCGCTCAAAAGCATTTCATGATGTCTGTTGGAAAAACCTAAAAGACGGTGGTTTTCCAGATAGAAAACTTTGGATGAAAGCTGCTTCAGCAAAATATCCATACATGAATATTGATAAAGTCGGCATTCACGGAACATCTGCAGGAGGACAAAATGCAGGAGCAGCATTAGTTTTTAACTCCGATTTTTATGATGTTGCCGTAGCATCTTGCGGTTGTCACGATAACAGAATGGATAAAATGTGGTGGAACGAACAATGGATGGGCTACCCAATTGGACCACAATATGAGGCTTGTTCCAATACCGCAAACGCAGCGCAGTTAAACGGAAATCTAATGCTGATTTTAGGAGAATTAGACGATAATGTTGATCCCGCTTCGACCATGCAGTTTGCAAATGCTTTAATCAAAGCCAATAAAAATTTCGAATTGGTAACCGTTCCCGGAATGGGACATTCTGCGGGAGGAGATTATGGAGAACGCAAACGCAGAGATTATTTTGTACAGCATTTATTAGGCGTGATCCCGCCAAGCTGGGAAGAAATTTATAAATGATGATTTCTGAAAAGAAAGAAAAAATAAGGTTTTGTAAATCAGAATAAAAAGAATTAAAGATGAAAAAGTTTCAATTTTTTGTTTATGCTGTAGTAAGTTTTTGGACTTTATCGACCACGACTTTGCAGGCTCAAAACGGTGATCAGATTTTAGACGGAATTGGCGAAACAGGTTTAATTGCACGTTATGTTTTTAACGGCGATGCAAAAGACTGGTCGCGAAATAACCTGCACGGTAAAATTGAAGATAACAAAGCCAAATTTGTAAACGACGAATTTTTTGGCAAAGTGCTTTCGCTTCCTGCAGATAGTAAAACTTTTATTTCTATTCCCGCTGACGGATTAATAGGCGAAGAATCATTGAGTATTTCAGCATGGGTTTTTTTAAGAACAGCTCAAAAAGGGCAGACTTTTTTTGATTTCGGAAAAAGCACCAATTCTCATTTGTTTTTTGCACCAGCAGGAACAGAAAATGAAACGGGAACGCAGACGCAGGTTATAACCGAAAAAGGGGCAAAGTACAAAACACAATCGCCGGCACTTGAAACAGGAAAATGGAATCATGTTGCTGTTGTAATTAATATTCCTTCAAAATCAATCAGCACTTTCGTGAATGGTAAACTGGCAGCTGAAACTAAAAATGCAGATCTGGATTTATCAAAATTATTCGATTATAACAGCGCATCAAAAAATAAACTTTACATCGGGAAATCTCTCGGAAACGACAATATTTATTTGAATGCCAAATTGCACGATTTCAGAATTTACCGTGTAGCATTAACCGATAAACAAGTTTCAAGAATATTCAACAATGCCGTAAGAGAAGGTGAGGAAGAAGAATCAGGTGAAGAAAAAACAACCGATTTACCAAAATTTGCCAGCACAACACCGCAGCTTTACAATCAGTTTTTGACAAGTATTTCAGATGTTAAGGTACAAACCGTTGCAGGAACGCTTCCTCGATTGCCAAGTTATGTAAAAGGAGTGTATCGCGATGGAATTCAAGGACCAGAAGTTCGTGTGATTTGGCCTTCGCCGAAAGACAATACCGAGGCACTTAAAAGCGGACAATACACCGTTTTAGGAACAGTTTCGGGAACAAATCTTAAACCAAAAGCAATTGTAACGGTAATAGATGGAAAAGCTCCAACTGCGCCAAAACGTAAATTAGAAGCTTTTAAACTGGAACAAGTTTCGTTAAATACAGATGCAGATGGAAAGCAGACAAAATTTATTGAAAACCGTGATAAATTCATTTCGACATTAGCAACCACAGATCCAGATTCTTTCTTGTATATGTTTCGTAACGCTTTTGGACAAACACAGCCCAAAGAAGCAGAACCGCTTGGTGTTTGGGATACGCAGGAAACCAAATTACGCGGACATGCAACAGGACATTATTTAACGGCAATTGCGCAGGCGTATGCAAGTACGGGTTATGATAAAACGCTTCAAGCCAATTTTGCTAACAAAATGAATTACATGGTTGACACTTTGTACCAATTGGCACAGCTTTCTGGAAAACCAAGAACTGCTGGCGGAAAATTTGTAGCAGATCCAACTGCTGTTCCGTTTGGTCCAGGTAAAACGGCTTATGATTCTGATTTAAGTCCAGAAGGAATTCGTACCGATTATGAAAATTGGGGAACAGGATTTATTAGCGCTTATCCGCCAGATCAATTTATTATGCTTGAAAATGGAGCGACTTACGGAGGACAAAAAACTCAAATTTGGGCACCGTATTATACACTTCATAAAATTCTAGCCGGTTTAATGGATATTTATGAGATAAGCGGAAACGAAAAAGCATTGCAGACCGCAAAAGGAATGGGAGATTGGGTGTATGCCCGAATGAAAAAACTGCCCACAGAAACTCTTATTAGTATGTGGAACCGATACATTGCGGGTGAATTTGGAGGAATGAACGAAGCAATGGCAAGATTATACAGAATCACAAAAGATCAGCATTATCTTGAAGTTGCTCAATTATTTGATAATATTAAGGTGTTTTATGGAGACGCTGAGCACTCGCACGGATTGGCTAAAAATGTAGATACTTTTAGAGGATTACATGCGAACCAGCACATTCCGCAAATTATGGGAGCGCTTGAGATGTATCGAGATTCCAATACTCCAGACTATTTTAATATCGCCGATAATTTTTGGTACAAAACCGTAAACGATTATATGTACAGCATTGGTGGTGTTGCAGGAGCGAGAAATCCTGCAAATGCAGAATGTTTTATCAGTCAGCCGGCAACGATTTATGAAAATGGTTTTTCATCTGGCGGACAAAACGAAACGTGTGCGACTTACAACATGCTTAAATTAACGGGCGATTTATTTCTGTACGAACAGCGTGGCGAGTTAATGGATTATTACGAAAGAGGATTATACAATCACATTCTTTCTTCGGTAGCCGAAAATAGTCCAGCAAATACCTATCACGTGCCGTTACGACCAGCATCTGTAAAACAGTTTGGAAACGCACACATGACTGGTTTTACTTGTTGCAACGGTACGGCGATCGAAAGCAATACGAAATTCCAAAATTCGATTTATTTTAAAAGTGCCGATGACAGCGCTTTATATGTGAATCTGTATGTGCCATCAACTTTAAAATGGACAGAAAAGAACATTACAATCGAGCAGATAACCGATTTTCCAAAACAAGATTTCACCAAATTAACCATCAAAGGAAATGGAAATTTTGATCTTAAAGTTCGCGTACCGCATTGGGCAACCAAAGGATTTTTCGTTAAGATAAATGGAAAAGAAGAAAAAGTAAAAGCAACGCCAGGAAGTTATTTATCATTAAACAAAAAATGGAAAAATGGCGATACAATCGAGTTGCGAATGCCATTTGAATTTCACCTAGAACCAGTAATGGATCAGCAGAATATTGCGAGTTTATTTTACGGACCAATATTACTAGCAGCGCAAGAAACAGAACCAAGAAAAGACTGGCGTAAAGTGACTTTTGATGCAAAAGATATCAGCAAAACAATAAATGGAGATCCTAAAAAATTAGAGTTCACAATAGACGGAGTTTCATATAAACCATTTTACGATAGCTACGGACGTCACTCTGTCTATCTGGATGTTACCCTAAAATAATGGATTAAATAATTGCCACAAATTACGCGACTTAAGAATTGAATTAGTGTTAATTGGTGTAATCGTGGCAAAAAAATAAATAGATTAAATTTTGCCACAGATTAAAAAGATTAAAACGATTAAAATGATTTTGTGTCACGCAGATCCTACACATTTAAGCAGATTTGATTATTTATGAAGCAAATGAATTTGTGAAAATTTGTGCAATTTGTGGTAGAAAAATAACGTAAAATAGAAATTAGTGAAAATTAGTGCAATTCGTGGCAAAAA
>NZ_CAMLIX010000205.1 GCF_946479975.1 uncultured Flavobacterium sp. | reverse complement strand
AAATTGCGGTTGCAGCAGCATCTTTAAGAATTGTAATATCTTTAATATCGTCTGGGTTTAAACCTGCGATAGAAAAGTTAGTCAATTGATCGATATTGTCTTTGTCGTAGCTTTTAGGAACATCATTTCCTTCCAACGGTAATCCGTCTAATACCCAAAGAGGATCTTGAGAACCAGAAAGAGAAGCAGTACCTCTAATTCTAATTTTAGCCGGTGCTCCAGGTGCTCCAGATGGCGTACTTACAGCAACACCCGCAATCTGGCCTACCAAAAGTTGGTCAATACTAGAAACCCCAGTCTGCTGAATTGCAGCCATGTCGATTTTAGTAATTGCTCCAGTAACTTTTCTTTTCTCAATTTTTTGATAACCTGTTACAACAACTTCTTGAAGTTTTGCAGTTTCAGATTTTAAGTTTACCGTGTAATATTTTTGACCGTCTAATTCAAGTGTATAAGATTTGTATCCCATAAAGGTAACTCTCAAAGACGTAACATTTTTTCCAATTTTCAAGGTAAATTTACCATCGAAATCTGTAGTAGTTCCAATTGATTCACTTTGAATAATACCTGCCATAGCAGTTTTGTTTGAAATCGAATTGTTTTCGACAAAAATTGATGCACCAGGAATAGGCTGCTGATCAGCTTCGTCTAGAATTATACCCGTAATAGTTCGGGATTCCTGCGAGTAACCTGCGATGGCCAGGAACAGCAGTAAGGCATGTAAAATTTTTTTCATGTTTTCGGGGGTTATGTATTAAAAGGTTGTATTATTTATGGCTTTATCGATTCGTTGTATCAAATCGAGGTAATGGTTTTGGGTAGATTGATCTCCTGTATTCTTTTTAATTTTTAATAATTGAAGTACTTTATTTAGTTCTCCTTTTTTATCAGATGTCACTTCCGTAACTCTCTTTAAAGAAGATTGATTAATGTTTCTTGCCATATGAGCATCATCTAAATAATTGCACAAATGAGGCATACTTAAAGTCTGCTGAATGTCTATTAATTTTTTAGCATCTGTTTTTTCAAATAATTTGTTTGTCGAAACAATTAAAACATCTACATAATTCTTCTGCGTCATGCGCTCTAAAATCGACAATGATTTATTTGCAATCGTTCCTGCAAAAACACTTTGATGCATTTTTTTAAACAAGTCATTTACGGTAAAAACAGGATCTTTGGATTTGTTACGTTGATACAATTCGTTTTCTGTCATTCTAAGCAAACGATCATCGCTGAATAAATCGTAAAGAACATTGTACTGCAATTCTCTTGAAAGTGTATATGGCGTATATTCGTAAGGTCCAAGAGGCGAGTCTTTCAACGGATTTGTTTTATCCAATATGTCATTAAAAAACAACCATTGCGGAATTGTAATCACATTTTTAGTTAAATAATCTGTCGCTCTTTTCTGCATCGCAGCTGGAACAGGAACATAACTTTTTTGGTTATCGCCGTGAACGGTTACATTCAAATAGGTACCACCAATATTATTCATTACATGGCGGTTGTACAATTGCCATTGACCAATAGTTCCGATATATAATTTTCCAGTTTCATAATAAGACTGATCCTTATCAAATGTCCAGTCTACAATATTATCAACGACACGTTTTAAGTTTTTCAAACCATATTCGCTTGCTTTAACCGCATCATTTCCTAAATCTTCAGACTGTGAACGAGGATCAACAACATTTTCCTGTTGTTCTCCGTAAAAATAAATAGGATCGTTTTGATGCTTCGTAATTAAAGTATTTAGATTTAAAGTCTCATTTTCATTTGGACCGTACCATCTGTAACCCCATTCGATAGCATATTTATCGTATTCTCCAATTTTTGGAGTAATTACAGTAACATTATCTTCAGGTTGTGCTACATAATTATAACGCGCATAATCCATGATAGAAGGAGCAGTGCCACCCATTTTTGCTGTGAATTCTTTAGATCTTAAAGATTCTACATCATAAGCAAATGAAGAACCCATATTATGTTTCAAACCAAAAGTATGTCCCACCTCATGAGATGATACAAATCGAATTGCTTCTCCCATATGTTCATCGCTAAACTTATTACCGCGTGCTTTCGGATCAATTGGGCCAGTTTGAATACGCATCCAGCTTTGAAGCGAAGTCATTACATTATGCCACCAGATAATATCGGCTTCGATAATTTCGCCGCTTCTTGGGTCAACCACAGATGGTCCCATCGCATTTGCTTTTGGAGACGCCGCATATGTGATTACAGAATAACGAACGTCATCAATATCAAAATCTACATCTTTTTCAGTAGGTTCTTTTGCAATAACAGCATTTTTAAATCCTGCTTTTTCAAAAGCTGCCTGCCAATCGTGAACTCCATCGATAATATACTTTCTCCACTGCTTTGGAGTAGAAGGATCGATGTAATAAACGATTGGTTTTTTCGGCTCTACTAATTCACCTTTCAAATATCGTTCTTCATCTTCTTTCTTTGGTTCTAAACGCCAGCGGGTAATCAATTCTTTTTCAAGCATTGCCTGCTGTGCATCGGCAAAATACCAATGCTTTTCAGTAAAAAATCCAATTCTTTTATCAGAAAAACGAGGTTTCATTGGAGTTTTATCCAATAAAATAATATTACTTGTCACGCCAAGAGTCACAGACAATGCAGGGCCATCTTCGACTACAGAAGTTGTTAGCTGCGACTTAACGACAATATTTTGTGGAAAAGATTTTAAATCTTCAATATAAGAAAGCTCAGATTTTACAGAACCTCCAAAACCAGTGTTACTTAAAACATCGTTGAAGCTTTTTTGTTTTCCGTCAAAAATCTTATTTACTTTAATAACAACAGCAGTCGAATCATTATTTTTAGTTTCAATATCAAAAACTTCAATAATAGATTCGGCAAAATTGTTTTTTACAGATGCTGTAATCGCATCTTCTTTTGGCGAAGAAACTTTAGGAACGTATGATTTTACCCAGACTTTCTTTGCGATTGTATCTTTATAAAAACTAATAATCTTGTTTTCATAATTCATTCCTTTATTTAAACCAGCTTCGTTAACTTGATAAGGAACTTGAGATATTTTGTTTACAACCAGAAATTCTCTTTGAAATAAACTATCATGAATTTCAAAATAAACATCAGTTTTAACTTGAATGATATTAAAAAGTCCTTTTTTGATGGTACCTTTTTTTACAAGGTCATTGTATTTTTTACCTTTTTTAGAATCGGTAGAATCTTTTTTAATTTCAGTAGTGTTCTCTTTTTTGTCTTTCTTTCTCTTTTGAGATTGAACAGTAAGCGGAGATAGTAGTAATAGGAGTATGCAAAATAATATCAAATTATGCAGGAATGCTTTTTCCTTCATCAGATGTTAAGTTAAGGTTAATTTTTGGCCGAAACTATTTGATTTTAGTTCAGAAAAAAAACGAAAAGGAGTGAATAGACTTTTTTTAGGAGTGAATGGATAGTAATGGAAGGATACAAACAAAACTGCCATCTTTTTCTGATGTCTCAAATTTGCTTTTAGAATAGTAGTCGTAAATGCTCTGTAAGTAATTTAATCCAAATTTTGTACTAGGTTCTGGATTCAATTTCTTTTGAAGATTGTTGCTGATAATTACATAATCTGCCTTAATTACAATTTTGGTCGTCAACGGACTTTCGTGAGTAGCCGTGTTGTGTTTTATAGCATTCTCGACCACAACTTGAAAAGCCAGATACGGAATATATTTAGTTAAGGCAGCTTCGTCATCGATTTCTATCGAAAAAAACAATTCCTCTTTAAAACGAGTTTGTTGTAAAAAGATATATTTTTCAATAAATAATAATTCGTCCTTTAAAGGAACAATATTGTTTTCTGGCGGATCAATCAAATAACGATAAATGCGAGATAAGTTTAAAGTAAATTTCTGCGCAACCTTAATATCACTTCCAATAAGCATATAAAGGGAATTGAGCGAATTAAACAAAAAGTGCGGATTAATCTGCTCTTTTAATTGCTGCAGCTGAATCAATGCTTTTTCTTTTATGATTTTTTCGTTTTCTACCAGCAGTTTATTTTTCTCCTTAATAACGATTCCTTTTTCTTTATAGGCACGTCTATTGGCATACGAGAAAAGGTAAAATATCAAAAGCAGCATTACCGTAGTAATAGAGTAAATTGAGGTTGTATATTTTCTAATCAACGCGACATTTTCATCTGCAACCATTTTCGGAACGTTAACGCAAACAAACCAATTGGAACTTTTAATATCCATTTTTTTAGTAAAACGAATAACATCCAATTTTAAGAATTCAGAAATTGTGGTCCTTTTAGCAAAATCCCGGTTTCTTCTGTAAATCGTATCAGACGGATTGAAAGAAGAAACCTTAAAAATATTTTTTCCAAGAAAAGCAATTTCTGGATGATACACACAAGTTCCATTCTTGTCAAAAACAAAAGCGTAGTTAGTGGCCGTTTTATCAATTTTAGAGATGTAGCTATGAAGCAGTTTCAAATTAATATCATAACCATATTTTACAGTGGTATTGTTTTCTGAAACTAATTTGAAATAAATACGCCAAACCCATTCTTTTCCCTCTGGCATAACACCGCTAAAATGTGCCGTATTTTTATTTTGAGAAAGAAATGCTGCTATATCTTTTTTGGTTTCATTCGAAATAGAAGGATTTTGATATTCTATAGCATTTTCATTAATCTGAAACCAATTATTTATAATCAGTTTGTTGTTCGCTTGGAGCGAAGACAAAAGCTGTAAATTGTTGTGAAGGTTTCCCGAAGTGCTGATTTTTAAAACATGCTGAATTCTTTTTTCCTGTTCCAAAAACTTCGAGAGTTCCTGAGTTAGAAATTCCTGTTTTTTAATAAAATTACGCTGCGCCAAATCTTCATTTGCCTTTTCTGTAATATCGGTAATTAAATTACTCAATATGTAAACAGAAGAAACCGTAATAAGAATAGAAACGATAACGTAAATTACGAAAGCGCGCTGAGAGGTTATTTTTTTTAATTTAAATTTCAAAGACTATCATCACGACTTAATTTGCTACAGCAAATTGCGAGTCATATAAATTTTTATAGTACCCATCAGTTTTCTGCAATAATTCCTGATGCGTTCCCTGTTCAACAATCAATCCTTTATCCATCACCACAATCTTATCTGCGTTTACAATTGTTGCCAGTCTGTGTGCTATAATAATCGAAGTTCTTCCTTTTGTAATCGTTTCTGTCGCACGCTGAATCATTTCTTCAGAGTATGTATCGATAGAAGAAGTCGCCTCGTCCAGAATCAAAATACTTGGATTACTCACATACGAACGTAAAAAAGCAATCAGCTGGCGTTGACCAGACGAAAGCATAACACCACGTTCTTTCACATCGAAATCATAATTATCAGGCAGATTCATAATAAAATCATGAACACCAATTTTCTTTGCAGCATCAATTACCTTATCTCTTGTAATTTCTGGATTATGCAAAGTAATGTTATTGTAAATCGTATCGGCAAACAAAAATACATCTTGCAAAACCACCGCAATTTGTTTTCGAAGCGAAGCCAAAGTATAGTTTTCTATATTTTCGCCATCAATAGAAATTGTACCACCGTTAATTTCGTAAAAACGATTCAGAAGATTAATAATCGTCGATTTTCCAGCACCCGTAGAACCTACAATTGCAATAGTCTGTCCTGCCGAAACCGACAAATCAATTCCCTTTATAACTTCTTCCTCTGGAATATAACTAAAACGAACTTGATTAAATTCGATGCTTCCATTAAAAACCGGCGCTTCAATTTTTCCAGTATCCTGAATATGATCCTGCGTGTCAATAATATCAAAAACACGATTGGCCGCAATCATTCCTAATTGCATTTCGTTAAACTTATCCGCAATTTGACGAAGCGGATTAAACAGCATTCCGATAAACATTGTATAAGAAAACAAATCTCCAAAAGTCGTAAAATGATCGCCGTTTAAAATTCTGAATCCGCCATAAACCACTACTAAACCTAAAGTAATAGACGAAATAATATCGGCAATCGGGAAAAAGATCGAGTTGTACAAAATCGTCTTGATCCAAGCCACTCTGTGTTTGTTGTTAATGTCTTTAAAATTTTCAGCTTCGATTTTTTCTCGGTTAAAAAGCTGAACAATTTTCATTCCCGTTACGCGTTCCTGCACAAACGAGTTCATGTTGGCAATCTGCGTTCGCACTTCCTCAAAAGCCACCTGCATTTTACGCTGAAAAATTCTAGTAATGTAAACCAAAATCGGCATCGCCACCACAACAATCCAAGTCAGCTTCCAATTCATGTAAAACATAAAAAGCAGTACCACAAGCATTTTCATCAAATCGCTTATAATCATAAACAAACCTTGACTAAAAATACGCGCAATCGACTCAATATCCGAAACCGCACGCGTAACCAATTGTCCAACCGGAACCAAATCAAAATACTTCATTCTGAAACTCAAAATGTGTTTAAAAAGTTTCGTCCGAATGTCTTTTACAATATCCTGCCCGAGCCAGTTTGCCCAGTATACAAAGTAAAACTGAAAAAAAACCTCCATCAGCAAAACAACACCCATTAAAACAATGTACATCAATAAACCCATTTTATCATGCGTTTTAATGTAGCCGTCGACTGTTTCTTTTAGTAAATAGGGGCGAAGTGCTGCAAAAATAGAAAGTGAAACCGCAAAAATGATTACGCCATAATAACGCCATTTATAGGGTTTTGTATATTTTAAAATTCGTTTGAATAATCCAGTGTCAAATGCTTTTGCTTTCATTTATTTTCAGGAGCTGTTTCCTGCTTTCCGTTACAAGTTTTTCTCAAAAATATGTTTTTGTATTGTTTCGCTAAGAGCTTCCGTTGGTCGCTTTATCAAAACACAAAAACAATATTTTTTTCAAAAAAGCTTTTCACTTCAATCAGGGCTATTTAATGTAATCGTAATCTATTTTGGTTAAATACAAACCATGTGCTGGGACAGAAAACCCCGCTTTTTCTCTGTTTTTACTGGCGATGATATTTTCTAAATCTGCCAATGTAATTTTGTGTAAACCAATATTAATCAAAGTTCCCACAATTGCCCGAACCATATTTCTCAAAAACCGATTTGCTGCAATAGTAAAAATCAGTTTTCCATCTTCTTGTTTCCAAGACGCCTCAAAAATCGTGCAGTCAAAAGTGTTTACATCCGTATGAACTTTCGAAAAACACTGAAAATCGGTATGTTTCAATAATATCTGTGCGGCTTCATTCATAAAATCCACATCCAATTTCTGATTCACATACCAGCTCAATTCCTGCAAAAACGGATTCTTAACCGTATTGATATGATATTCGTACGTTCTTTTTGAAGCATCAAATCTACAATGCGCATCATCATGAACCAGAATAATATCAAAAATCGCAATATCTTTTGGTAAAAAAGAATTCAGTTTATGCATCAAAAGCGGAACATCCAGCGTTTTTTCAGTATCAAAATGCCCAAACATTTCAGTAGCATGAACGCCAGTATCTGTTCTTCCGGCACCCATAATACTAATAGGTTCATTTAATAAAACCGAAAAAGCCTTATTTAAAGTTTCTTGAACAGATGATGCATTTGGCTGTATTTGCCAGCCATGATAATGTGTTCCGTTATAAGCAAATTGAATAAAATATCTCATTTTAAGGGACAGAGGTTCTGAGGTGCAAAGGTATGAAAAAAGGTTCTAAGATGCTAAGGCGCTAAGATTCTAAGTTTTTTACATGGTTTTAATTCCTTGCATTTAACATCATATTGTCGTTTTTTTTAATACGTTTTTTAATCGTAGAGACGCACAGCTGTGCGTCTAACATAAGATTGTCATTTTTTTATCACGTTCCATAAATCGTAGAGACGCATAGCAGTGCGTCTAACACAAGATTGCCATTTTTTTATCACGTTCTATAAATCGTAGAGACGCACAGCAGTGCGTCTAACACAAGATTGGCAAATAATAAATTTCAAAACTTTATTACATCCCTACAGAAAACCTTAGCACCTTAGCATCTTAGCACCTTAGCCCCTAAAAAGAAAAAACCTTTGTACCTTTGCGCCTCAAAACATTTGCATCTTCAAAAAAAATGACTAAAATCCTTCTACTTTCAGACACTCACAGCCATATCGACGATACGATTTTAAAATATGTTGCACAGGCAGACGAAGTTTGGCATGCTGGAGATATTGGAGATTTGAATGTTACAGATACCATTAAAAAGCTAAAACCCTTGCGAGCCGTTTACGGAAATATCGACGATGCAAAAGCAAGAATGGAATTTCCTTTAAACAATCGATTTTCTTGCGAAAATGTTTCGGTTTGGATTACGCACATTGGCGGTTATCCCGGAAAATACAATCCGAATGTAAGAGAAGAAATCGCGCAGAATCCACCGAAAATTTTTATATGCGGACATTCACATATTCTAAAAGTGATGTTTGATAAAAAGAATAATTTATTGCACATGAATCCTGGCGCTGCGGGAAAAAGCGGTTTTCACAAAGTAAGAACAATGCTCCGATTTGTAATTGACGATGATAAATCAAAGATTTAGAAATTATCTAAATCGGAGAAAAATAAAATTAATGAGT
>NZ_CAMLIX010000204.1 GCF_946479975.1 uncultured Flavobacterium sp. | reverse complement strand
CCCGCGACCCCATGCGTGACAGGCATGTATTCTAACCAACTGAACTACCAAACCTTTGCGTTATTGCGGTTGCAAAGATAGAACAGAATTTCATTTCTGCAAGTGTTTTTATAAAAAAATTTAAAAAAAACTTTAAAACATTACCCAAAGTTTTGTTTTTCAACTAAATAAGTAGTCAATATTTTTTCGAAATTATCGCCAACATTTACCGGAACGTACTTAATTTGGTTCTTTGCACAGGTTAAAGCCAGGTTTTTAAAGTACGCTTCTACCCTTTTTTCATATTCTGCTTTTACATTGTCTGCAAAAATCGAAACTTCTTCTCCCGATTCTAAATCGATAAATTTTCTTGGCGTATTGTCAAAATCAAACTTCATTTCGGTTTGATTGTCAACTACATGAAACAAAACGACTTTGTGTTTATTGTGTTTTAAATGTTGCAAAGCATTAAATAATTTCTCGTCATCCTCGGTTTGAAACATATCAGTAAACAAAATAATCATAGAACGGCGGTGCATTTTCTCTGCAATTTGATGCAGATAGGTAATCGTGTCCGTTGTTTTTTTGACTTTTGGCTGTTCTAGTAATTGTTCCAACTTATTCAACAACATTCTATGATGGCGATCGCTTCCTTTTTCCGGCGCATAATATTCGTAACTGTCCGAGAACACGCTTAATCCAACGGCATCGCGCTGTTTCTTCAAAATATTCATCAAAACTGCTGAGGCCAAAACTGCAAAACCAATCTTCTTTTCATAAAAAGGCTGATTCGATTTTAGTTCCGGATAATGCATTGACGACGAATTATCTACAATTAAATGACAACGCAAATTGGTTTCTTCTTCAAAACGTTTCGTGTACAAACGATCGGTTTTCGCAAATAATTTCCAGTCGATATGCTTGGTGCTTTCGCCTGCGTTATAAACTTTATGCTCGGCAAATTCAGCCGAAAATCCATGAAACGGACTCTTGTGCATTCCGGATATAAAACCTTCCACAACCTGATTCGCCAGCATTTCAAGATGCTGAAAACTCGAAACTTTCTCTATCTCCGATTCAATTTTCATTCGGTTTCTTTTTTAATATTTTGCGCTTTATAAAGCAAATCTGTCGCCATGAATAACTTGCGTTTCAAGATCGGACTAAAATTAGGGTTTTCTTTTAAGAATCGCTGTACTTCATCAAAAGCATATTTCGAAGAATATCTTCCAATTGTATTGTCCAGCCAATCTTTCGGAAAGAAAATATCGCCCGTACGCTGAATTTCTTCTGTCAAATCTAATGAAAATCTGATATATTTTTGAGCACTTTCCTGACGAAGCGGATGATTTACATTGGCTAAACCAACAGAAACCCACGATTCTTTTTCGCGATTTGCGTCGTCTTTTAGAGATTCTATAAACTTATTTCGAACCGATTCGTCTTTTGATAAGGATGGAAGCAAGAATTCAAATCGTTTCTTTTTGTCAGGATTGGAAATTGAACTTCTTGTTTTTTCTAAAATTTCATCGGCTTTTGGATGTTTGAAAATCGCTAGATTCATCGCCATATTGGTGTAATCGTCTTCGTTTAATTTCAAACCTGAAATCGAAATTTCTCTATTCCAAATTTTATATAAACTTGCTTTTCCAGAATCAGAATACGCAACGGAACTAAACAAACCAAATAAGGTCTTTTTAATATTCGAAGATAAATTTGCCTGTAAACGTTCATACAAAGTAGCGATAAGCTGTTTCTGAACTTTGTTTTGTTGTTTTTCGGTCAAGAACCTCCAGTAAACCGTATTCAGATTACTCGAAGCAATTCGTAAAACCAATTCATTTTCTTCAGTTTGAATTCCCTTAAAAAAAGAATCAAAAGCTTTTTCCGGAGAAACATTTCCAATCAAAGTATTCTCATAAAGATTGCTGTACGCCGAAGCTCTCGCTACCTCATCTTTCAAACTTGCAACTGCATTTAAATAATTCCCGTCAAGCGGAAAAACTCCGTACCCAAAACCGTTATAGTTGTAAATAATATAAAGTGGTTTTTCCAGTTCGATGGCTTCTTTTACAACCAGACTTTTATCAATAATATTTGCGGTTACAACTTTTACTTCATTAGTATAAACTAAACCAATTTGGAAAATCTGAGGCCAAATATTGCTTGAATTATCTTCTGCTTTTTGAAAAATCTCAAACTTTTTAATTTTATTTTGAGCGTCGTATTCGATTTTATCTGAGAAAATGGCTCTTCCAGATTGGTTTACCCAAACTTCGCTCCATTTCTTCATATCGAGTGGCGTTTCGGCATCTAGCAATTCTACCAAATTATTCCAATCGGCATTGTCGTTGGCGTATTTCTGAATGTATTTTTGAATTCCTTTCTGAAAAGCTTCTTTTCCCATCGAAGCTTCTAATTGACGCATCATAATGGGAGCTTTGTTGTAAATCATCGCACCATAAAGCGAACCTGCATCTTTCAAATTAGCCAAATGCTGTCTTATAGGATGTGTGCCCAAAGAACGGTCTTCCGCGTAAGCGCTAGGATAATGCGCCGTGAAAAACTGTAAATTATGATTGACTTTCGGGAAAATAGGATTCATGATTTTGTCTGCCATAAAATTGGCAAAAACCTCTTTCATCCAAACATCATTAAACCATTTCATCGTTACCAAATCACCAAACCACATGTGCGAGGTTTCGTGTGCAATTAATTTTGCTCGATTTAATTTCTCGCTGTCGGTGGCGCTGTTATCCAAAAACAGAGTCGATTCTCGGTATTGAATTGCACCAACATGCTCCATTCCGCCGTATTGAAAAACGGGAATTGAAGCGAAATCCAGCTTCTGAAAAGGAAATTTGTAATTGGTATATTTTTCTAAAAAGTCTAACGATTGTTGGTGCAGATTAAAAATAGTATCGGTACTGCTTTCTATTTTGCCTTTATCATTTTCACGATATACCATTGTCATTTCCAGATTTCCTGGCTTTTGTGTTACGCTGTTGAATTTTCCCGCCACAAACGAAAACAAATACGTACTCATTTTATCTGATTCTCCGAAAGCATAAGTCGTAAAATCACCTTTTTCACCTTTCTCTTTTACATCGGATCCAGCCAAAACTTTCCAATCTTTTGGCACAGAAAGACTCAGTTTGTAGGTTGCTTTTAAATCGGGCTGATCAAAACAAGGAAATAAAGTACTCGCACGATCTGGAACTAATAAAGTGTACAGAAAATCATCATTTCTATTTAAAGATAAATTTCCAGCGATGAATGAAATTGAAATTGAATTTTTTCCTGCAACCAAACTTTCAGCAGGAATTACAATATGTCCGTTTTCATGAACAATGGCTATATTTTTTTCGTTTACCGAAACCGATTTTATGTTTTCTGTTTTCTCTTTAAAATCTAAATATAAGGGCTGACTCAAATCTGATAAATTCACATTTAAAACCAAAAGTGAATTAATATTTTCAGCTTTTTGATTGGGGATATTAAAATTCAAAATATATTGAATATTAGAGATTTGCTTTTTACGAAATTGCGCTAATTGTTCTGAAACTCCATTTTCTATAATTAAATTTTCTTTTGGTTTAGATTGAGAAAAAACAATCGTAGTCACTATCAAAAAGGCTAAAAGGCTGTGAAGAATTTTCATTTTAAAGGAATATAAGATTCGTTAAAAATAAAGATTCCCACATGAAATCACGAATTATTTAATGCAAAAATTAATGTGTTGCTTCGTGTGTTAGCTATCGCTTGAATCTATGAGAATAAAAATGAAAAATGATAACCACAAATTTCACAAATTTTCGCAAATTTTATTTTTGAAAAATTTTTCAATCCAAATTTGTGTGAATTTGTGGAATTTGTGGTGAATAAAAAATGTTCGCCACGAATTCACGAATTATTTAAATCAAACTACTTCGTGTGTCCACTATTTCTCGAATGTTGGCGAATAAAAATGAAAAATGATAACCACAAATTTCACAAATTTTCGCAAATTTTATTCTGCAGAATTCTTCCAACCAATTTGTGTGAATTTGTGAAATTTGTGGTGAATAAAAAATAAAAAATGTTCGCCACGAATTCACGAATTGCCACGAATTATTTATTTTGAAATTGCTTAAAAAACTTTATAAACGAAAAAGGCTTGACAATTGCCAAACCTTTCCCTACTAATTCAAAGCTATCCAAAAAAATGAATTATTCTGTTTGTTGAAAATCAAAGCTTAAATCTCCTGCGTTGTAAGTTGCCGAAACGCTTGTCGGGAAGATTTGAGCGGTTCCAGAAGCCCATCTGTATTCGTTGAAGGTGATGTTTCCTGCAACAATAGGATACGTTATAGCAGTATTGTCGGCTTTGTTTTTTTTGTACCAATCATTAGAGTTCATAGAGATGAGGTATTTTTTATCTTTGTCTAAAGCCAACTCGCTGATTTCTTTCGTAAATTTTAAATCGGCAGTAGCCACGTTTACCATTTCTGATCGTAATACCGATTTTGTTGCGTAATCCCAGATCGTAACACGAACCGAAGGATTTGTCGCTGGAAGTTTTAATGTAATGGCATTAATTTTTCCTTTTACAGTTGGTGTAAATACCAATCCAAATTCGTAATCTCCAGCGTTAATAAAGTTCGTCGATGTAGTAAATCCTGTCGCTGTATAATAAGCTTCTAACGGATTTTCGGTGGCATATTTCGGTGCATCGTCTTTATCGCTGCTGCAAGAAACAGCTCCAACTGTGGTAAATAAAAGGACAAAAAGGGTTTTAAAATTTTTCATAATATAAAATTTGAGTAGTTTTTATTGTTTTGAATTGATTATTTAAAAATTAAGGTTGAATATTAAATCGGGCGCAAATTTCTTCGTAACTCATTTTAGCGTAATCCAGTTTTGCTGTTTTTGAAGTTGTTGCTGCAACTCCGCCAGGAATTAGAATGTAGCGCCAAGTAAGTGTTGTTGGAAGCCCTACAGTTGTACCGTCGTTTGCATGTTTAAATCGGAATAACTTAATTTTTTGTAAACTTGAAATAGCAGTAATTGTATTTACAAATGTTCCCGCTGTTGATGTGTATGGCAATGTGTAAACTCCAGTTCCGAAGGACATATAAACTAAAATAGTTCCTTTAGACAAAATATCATTAGATAGTTCTGGCGCATTAATCGTGGTAGAAACACCATAAGTTCCATCTACAGTTTCAGTAGCTGCAGTCGGCGCCGTTATCCAGTTACTGTAAATAACATTTGCAGATCCAGGCGCTCCATCTACTCCGTTAGTCCCTGCTACTCCGTCGTCGCCGCTGCATGAAATTGTACTTACTGCAATTAAAAAAAGTGTAAAAATGGTTTTAAAAGTTTTCATAATAATTCTGGTCTTTAAAAAAATCGTCAAATGGTTCGTTTTTAATTCAATAACATTATTTTTGCAACTATCAGAAAGGATTTTTCTATTGCTTCTGATTTAATTACAAGACAAAGTTGCCCGATTAAATTATGTTATAAAACCCCAAATAGACGAACAACAGTTTAAATAGACAGACGACATAAATTAAGTTTGAATAATGAAAAAATACTCTTGTATTATTGTTGATGATGACGAAATAGACAGACTTACGGCAGTTTCTTATGTCAAGAAATTTCCTGTTTTAGATATTTTGGGCGTTTTTGAATCGGCTGAAGATGCGGTTCCTTTTTTAGCTAAACAAAAAGTAGATATTCTATTTCTAGATATTGATATGCCGGGTTTAAACGGAATCGAATTTAGAAAACAAACCTTAGATATTCCCGTTTGTATTTTTATAACGGCACATCCTGAACATGCTGTAGAAAGCTTTCAAATAGAAACTTTAGATTTTATTGTAAAACCTCTAAAATTAGAGCGCTTTACGCAGACGATAAATCGAATCGAAGAATTTATGGAAATCAAACTCAAAGCTTCTTTGTTTGAAGCGAGTATTGGCGGCGATGCGATCTACATAAAAGAAGGCCACGAACAAACGAAAGTAAAACTGCACGAAATTCTGTATCTAGAAGCACTTAAAGATTATACTTTGATAGTTACAGAACGAAAAAGACATTGCGTGCTTTCGAGTATTGGAAATTTATTGAAAGAAGAGCATTTTCAGTCTTTTGTGCGTATTCATAGAAGTTATGCGATACAGAAACAATATGTTCAAAAAATCAATTCGAATGAGATTATTTTGAATAATAATGCCATTATTCCGATTGGAAGAAGTTACAAAGAGAACTTAAATCTAATCGCATGAGAAATGTAATGTTCCTGCTTTTGGTATTTTTCTCTTCGAATGCTTTTGCGCAGCAGGAACCTAATTTGGCGCGTTTTAAATCTGCGGACGAAAAAAGCAAAGCTTGGCTCAAATACACCGAAAAAATTTTAGCTGCCGATGATTATGCAAAACTTATAACGGCGGCAACAAAAGGAATTTCCATTTCTAAAAATAATAATGTTTACTTAAGCCGATTCTACATCCAGAGAGGACTTGGTTATGAGTTTACAAACAATCAGTATCCAAAAGCTTTAGTTAATTTTGAAGCTGCTTGGAAATATGCACACAAAGCGAGAAACTTAAAGAACGAAACAACTGCTTTAATGCGCTTGAACTATGCTTATTATTCGGTTCAAGATACTGTAAAAGGCAAGTCTTTGGTACGATATATTAAAAAAGTTCTAGATACGACAAAAAACACGTACACCAAATCGGTTTTAAATGGAAGTTTAGCAGAATATCATCAAAACAATTCTGAATATGAAACCTTTATTAATTATCAGTTAAAGGCAATTTCGTATAAAAAACTTCTCAAAAAAAGTATTGCAAACGAGGAGAATATTGGTATTTCGTATCTTCAAATTGGAAGCGCTTACACCAAAATGAAGCAGTTTCCAAAAGCTATTGAATACTTTAATGAGGTAAAACCATACTTGAAAAACTCACCTTATGTAATGGCGTATTTATGCAATTATTACCTGCATAGTTATGTGGCATTAAAAGAAAAAGACAGTATTAATAAGTATTACAATCTAATTTATAAATATCCGACGGTAAAAGATTCTCTTTTTATTAATTTGAGTTTTGCCAACAGAAGCATGTCTGAATATTTTGCCAAAGAAGGCAATATCAATAAAGCTTATGATTTTGCCCGGAAATCGGTTTCGTTTGCAGAAAAATCAAATGATCCCGATATTATAATGGAAGCCAATACCAATTACGGAAGGGTTTTAAATGAAAAAGGAGAACACAAAAAAGCGATTGAAGTTTTAAAAAAGGCCTCTCAAAAAGCACTGAAATATGACAAGGAATCTTTTGTAATGATCAATAAAAAACTTTCTCAAAGTTATGCCGCGCTGGGAAAATGGAAAGAAGCTTATTATTACAACGAAATCTACAGCAAGAATAATGACGAAATGATGGCGCAGTCGGCAAAGCAAATCATTGCGAATGCCGAAGCTCATTTTCAGAACAAAACCAAACAGCAGAAAATCACGAATCTTTCGACAGAAAATGCTATAAAAAACATTCAGATCGAAGATGCCAGACGACAGCGTATCTTCTTAATTTCTGGAATTTCTTTAATTGCAATTATCGGATTATTATTGTTTAAACAAAATCAGAATAGAAAGAAAACCAACTTAAAACTTCAGGCTTTGAACCAAGAATTGGACGAAGCGAATAAAATAAAATTGCGATTCTTCAGTATTTTAAATCATGATTTAAGAAGTCCGATTTCGAATCTGATTCATTTTCTGCATCTTCAAAAAGAAAGCCCTGAATTAATTGATGAAGAAACCGCATTTAGAATGCAGCATAAAATTACAACTGGAGCCGAAAATTTATTATCATCCATGGAAGATATTCTGCTTTGGAGCAAAGGACAAATGGAGAATTTTAAACCTCAGTTTAGAAAAACAGAAATTGCCACTTTGTTTGAAGAAACCGAAAAGCATTTTTCAAGCATAGAAAACATCGAAATTGTGTTTGAAAATCCCGAAAATATCTTTTTAGAAACTGATGAAAATTATCTAAAAACGATTATTCGAAACCTGACCGGAAACGCGATTAAAGCTTTAAACAAAACTCCAAACGCAAAAATTGTCTGGAAAGCTTGGAATGAAAAGCAGCAAAATTATCTTTCAATTACCGATAACGGCCCGGGCGGAACGCAGGAAAAATTCAAAGCGCTATACAACGACTCTGAAGTAATCGGAATCAAATCTGGTTTAGGACTGCATTTAATTCGAGATCTGGCAACGGCAATTAATTGCAAAATCGAAGTCTGTTCGACACCCGATTTAGGAACAACATTTACTTTAATTTTTAAATAAGTTTGCCACGAATTCATGCATTTTCACGAATTAAATTTGTGGAATTAACCAATTGAATTTATGCTTTTCTCTTGATAATAATTAGTGACGTTTCGTGAAATTTGTGGCAAAAAAAACTATTACTATTATTTTAACACATAGAGACATAGTTTGCTTTGCGCGTAAAAGGCGTTTCACTCATTTCAATTCACATAGCTATGTGTGGAAGCTAGCTTCTTCCATAAACTCTTATTTCACAAAAAACCTATGTTTCTATGTGTTAGATAATTTCTCATTTTATTCCAATAAAAAAGGTTTGA
>NZ_CAMLIX010000203.1 GCF_946479975.1 uncultured Flavobacterium sp. | reverse complement strand
ACCTATATGAAGATGTTCGACTGTATGGCGCAGTACAAAGAAACCAATTTTAATTTTCTTAAAAGACTCGCCGCACGCTATGGACAGTGGTTTTATTTTGACGGAATGCGAATGCAGTTTGGACAGATCAAAAATTCGAAAATAAAACTCATCAACGGGGCATCACTGCATAACTTTAAGATTCAGCTTAATATGGCATCGCATAAAATTTCGCTGGCAGGTTATGATTATAATACAGCAGCCAATATTCGAAATGCATCGGCACGGACTTCTGAAGGCAGTAAAGACAGTTTTGCATCCAACGTGGGCTACAATCAGGGAACTGTTGTACAGCCTGAACTTATTTTCGGTGCTTACACCAATAATGCCCAGACGAAAGATGAACTCGAAGAAATGGTTAAACTGCAGACCGCGGGAAGCGATGCTAACAGCGTTTACTACAGCGGTATATCGTACTTCCCATTAGGTTTAGGGCAGACTTTTACGATTGTCAACCAGACAGTAGAACATCATCTTGTGTGTATAGAATCCACTCATCATTCGCAGGTGCACGGTAATTATACATGTGAGTTCAAAGCTATTCCTGCCGATGTTTCGGCGCCGTATTACACCGATGTTCATGTGTATGCCAGAGCCGAAACCCAGCCCGCCAAAATACTGGACAACAACGATCCCGAAGGCCTCGGACGGGTAAGAGTTGAATATTTCTGGGCGGCAGGAAGCAGATCGAGTGAGTGGATGCGCGTTGTACAGAATTATGCAGGTCCAAGCAGAGGATCTTACTGGAGACCCGAAATTGAAGATGAGGTTATGGTGAGTTTTGAAGGCGGCAATGCTCAAAAACCTTACGTTATGGGAGTACATTATAACGGCAGTGCAAAGCCTGATTTTTTTGACCAGAATAACAGTATAAAAGGATGGAAACTTCGATTTGGGATGCTTTTCAAATTTATAGAGAAAGTTGGAATCTGGCTTTCTGACCCTAGTGGTAATGAACTGCATATGGATGAACAGGCTAAAAGTACAACATTGACTGTGCCTGAAACTTTTACTATTAACTGCAAAAATTTTGTTATAAATGTTGAGGAAAACATGACGACTAATGTTATCGTAAGCAAAAATGACATAATTGGTTTAAATAATACTGAAAGCGTAGGAGGCATTAAAAAACTTGGAGTTGCGGGTGATTATAATGCAGTTATTGATGGAAAATATTTTGAGCATGTAAAAGGGGATTTAGAATCTAAAACCGACAAAGTAAGACATGAAATTGGAAAAGAAGGTTTTAATAATAATACTGAAGGTGATTTGAGTAAAAATGCTCAAAAAGAAATAAATAACAACAGCGGAGAACAGACTACACAAAACTAGATTATGAGCAGAATAAGAATTGTTGAAGGTACCATTACCAAAAACACAGGAGGAAATCATTACATGTATTCTGATGGAAATATAACATTCAATGCTGGTGGTTTTATTCACGAAACTGCAGAAAGGCATACCTACGGTAATCCTCTAAGTCCTCCAAAACCTGAACTGCCAGCAAAATGTATTGTACATTTTAGGCCAAAAAAAAATTGGAGGGGAGAAGATTATGGTTTTGACTGGATGCGAATTGGTGACAGTAATTTAATAAACGGACAGACCATTTTTGGAGATAGCAACTACAAAGACATTGTAGCAAAACAATATACTGATAGTACATTTGCAACATTAGTTACAGACGTTAATGAATATCGCGGTGTTTTTAAAAAAGATCCTCTATTATACAATAAACTAACTACTGTATATGATGCTCACACCATTCCGTGGAAAGAAATTGATGATGAAAATGGAAATTGCATTCTTGCAGAATACTATTGTTCGTGGCTATCGATGTATCCAAATACAAAGGCAACTATTAGTTTGATTGTTGATATTGAAGAAGAACCAGATTTGCTGCGGTTTGAAGACAATAAATATTTTACCATTACACCAAAAGAAATTGTATTAAAAGGAAAAGGAAAAAAAGCCCTTCCTGATCATGTAACGATAGAATGCTTACAAGAGTTTAGCAGCGATCAAACCATTATTATAAATGCTATAAAAGAAGATAAAAACTGCATAGAGCAAGTACAATTGGCTGGGAAATTAAATGTTTGGGCAAATGAGACGGCTAAACAAAAGAGAGCTAAGGTTTTGTTGGTAGAAGTGACAACTCCACCAATTTCTGATCCTGCAGTACCTAAACCTGGATCAAATTCGGGACAAAAAGAAATATTTGAGAATTATTTGAGTCAGGCTTTAATTAAGACTGATGTTGCTAGCGAAACACTTGATGTTTCAGCAGATATTAAATTTCAATTTGGAGGACATTATGTAGTAAATGGTCAGATTGTATCACATTATCCGCCCCGGGCTTATCCATCTGGTTTTATAACATTAGAAGATCATTTATACAATAAAATAAAAGAGAATCTAAAAGCTGTTAACCCAACAGACGAAAATAAATATGACGATTACTTTAAGGCTTTTTATCTGGGAGAAAGTGGAGGAGAACTTAAAACAGATGGAAGAATTTCTGGCTTAAACGGCTATTCATCTGGTAAAAATGTAGTTTTATTCCCAACCAAAAATGATCAGACTGCCGCTCACGAATTTTTGCACTCGTTTAATCTTCCTCATTCTTTTACTAATGAAGAAGGAAGTTCTAATGCAATGTTTACTTATAAATACGCAACAACCGAAAATATCTTAGATTATTCTCATCATATTCCTCAAACGAGATATTCATTATGGAAATGGCAATGGCAAAAAGCAAATGAATCTTTATTATAATAGTATGAGAAAAATAATTTTGTTACTTCTATTAATGGGAATATTAAGCACTTGCATAGCGCAAAAAACAAATAAGTCAAAAAACAATAATTTAAATAAAAAAATGATACCAAAAATTGATAAAAATTTCGAAGTATTCGATTCAGTAAAATTTAACAATTCTAAAAAAGAAAATCCTTACGTTTTAAGAGAGTTTTTCTCAGATGGTACTTATATCGAATTAGACCAAGGTAGTTATGGTAAAGGGTATAAATTAACACCCAAGAATTCTCTTTATCAAATTTCAAAGACATATTATAAGAGTGGAAATATCAAAGTCAAAGGTATAGGATTTAATGGTGATGGTTTTTATGTTGGAACATGGTATTATTTTGACGAATCAGGAAAACTCATAAAAGAAACCGATTATGATAAACCTTACAAATTTACATTTGAAGAAATTGTAAAATTCTGTGAAAACGAAAAAATACCATTACAAAAAGGGCCTATTCTGCAAAGCACAGGATATCATACCGTAATAAGAAGAGATTTTAATGCTGAAAGTTCTTGGTGGCAGATAGAATGGCTTAAAAAACCGAATGTTATAGAAATTATAACACTTGATGGAAATACAGGAAAAATTTTAAAACGTCAGGATACAGATTACACTAATAATTAAATGTAATCGCTAATCATAAATGGATAAAGAAAATGATTATTTCAAAGATAAGTTTGTTGTTTTATTTCTAATCAAAAATGATCAGACGGCTGCTCATGAATTTTTGCATTCGTTTAATCTGCCTCATTCTTTTACTAATGAAGAAGGAAATTCTAATGCAATGTTTACTTATAAATACGCAACAACCGAAAATATCTTAGATTATTCTCATCATATTCCTCAAACGAGATATTCATTATGGAAATGGCAATGGCAAAAAGCAAATGAATCTTTATTATAATAGTATGAGAAAAATAATTTTGTTACTTCTATTAATGGGAATATTAAGCACTTGCATAGCGCAAAAAACAAATAAGTCAAAAAACAATAATTTAAATAAAAAAATGATACCAAAAATTGATAAAAATTTCGAAGTATTCGATTCAGTAAAATTTAACAATTCTAAAAAAGAAAATCCTTACGTTTTAAGAGAGTTTTTCTCAGATGGTACTTATATCGAATTAGACCAAGGTAGTTATGGTAAAGGGTATAAATTAACACCCAAGAATTCTCTTTATCAAATTTCAAAGACATATTATAAGAGTGGAAATATCAAAGTCAAAGGTATAGGATTTAATGGTGATGGTTTTTATGTTGGAACATGGTATTATTTTGACGAATCAGGAAAACTCATAAAAGAAACCGATTATGATAAACCTTACAAATTTACATTTGAAGAAATTGTAAAATTCTGTGAAAACGAAAAAATACCATTACAAAAAGGGCCTATTCTGCAAAGCACAGGATATCATACCGTAATAAGAAGAGATTTTAATGCTGAAAGTTCTTGGTGGCAGATAGAATGGCTTAAAAAACCGAATGTTATAGAAATTATAACACTTGATGGAAATACAGGAAAAATTTTAAAACGTCAGGATACAGATTACACTAATAATTAAATGTAAATCGCTAATCCCCCGCTGGCGCGAGCGTCTCGCTCGTGAACGCGACTGCTGGTCGCACCAGGAATCAATTCTCCTTTTTGCTTGAATTTGCTGTATTCTACAACTCCAGTTTTATATCAAAATATAAAGAAAATTTTATCCTCAAAATCTACTCAATTAAAGCATAAACAATTTTCCGAAAATTGCTCTTAAATGAAATTTTAAAATAACCAAAGCAATAATTAATCGTTATTTCAAATCAAAATCCGTTGTAAATACGGACAATCTTTAGTATTTTTATAAAATCGTGTGGTAGTCGAGCCACGCTGTTTAATGTTTTATAAAAGAAGAATTAGAATGAACAACGACAAAAAACTTAAAGCTGTCGCTTTCGGAGAAGTACTTTGGGATATTTTTGGCAACATAAAAAAAATTGGCGGAGCGCCCTTAAACGTAGCGCTTCGCATGAAAGCTTTAGGAGCCGATGTAAATATGATAAGTTGTGTTGGCGACGATGCTGACGGTGAAGCCATATTAAATGAAGTAAAAAAATTAGGTTTAGATACAAAGACAATTCTTAAATCGGAGGATTATCCAACTGGATTAGTAAAGGTGACTTTAGACGAAAGTAAATCGGCTACTTATGAAATTCTTTACCCTTCTGCCTGGGATAAAATTGTTTTAAATGAAACCGCCATACAATCAGTAGAAAATGCCGATGTTTTAATCTACGGAAGTTTAGTCTGTCGTGATGAAGTTTCGCATAAAGCCTTAGAAAAATTACTTAAGACAAAAGCATACAAAGTTTTTGATGTCAATTTAAGAAAGCCTCATTATACGTATGAAATTCTAAAACAATTAATGGAGTCTGCCAATTTTATTAAGTTTAACGATGAAGAGATTCTCGAAATTGGTCAGGCTTTAAATTCTCCTTTTAAAACCTTAGAAGAAAACATGAATTTCATTGCTTCTCTAACAAATGCCGAAGCAATTTGTGTGACACGAGGAAAAGATGGTGCTTTGTTATTATGGAATAATAAACTTTACGAAAATACAGGTTATGTCGTAAAAGTAGAAGATACGGTTGGTGCTGGAGATTCATTTTTAGGCGCTTTAATAGCCTCTCTTTTAAATGGAAAAGAACCACAGCAAGCTTTAAATTTTGCTTGTGCAACGGGAGCTTTAGTGGCTGGATCTTCTGGTGCAAATCCAGAAATCCTTTTATCTAGAATTGACGATCTTATCAATAAAAACTAAAACCATTATTATTTTTATGTAATGAGGTTTTAGAAAGAATTTTTACTTTTCAAAAATAAATATTACGATGAAACTTTTAGAAAGCCTGATATCTGAATATCAGGCTTTTTACAGTTATAACATCAAGATATTTGTGCAAACATGGGAACTATGTAAATTTAAAATGGAATTATTTCTTCTTAATCACTGTGGGTGCTGTAAATTGCAAATCCAAATAAAATAGGGAAGAATGATGGAAAAATTACGAATTTCACTTATCAATATACACGGACTTTTAAAGGGTTCCGGTCTAGAAATTGGACGAGATGCCGACAATGGAGGTCAGACCAAATACATTTATGAATTAGCCGAATTTTTATCACAACATGAAGATGTAGAACACATTGATCTTTACACAAGATTGATTGATGATCCTGCACTTTCGCCAGAATATGCAGTTCCTGTAGAGAGTATCAATGACAAATTAGATATACGACGTATTCCGTTTTTAGGAAAGAAATACAAAGCAAAAGAACAGCTTTGGGAAGGTTTGGATACTTTTGTAAACGGTGTGGTACAACACATTAAACAGCATAATATTTTCCCAGACTGGATTCACTCTCATTATGGCGATGCTGGTTATGCCGCTGCAGAGTTATCTTCTATTTTAAATATTCCTTTCGCTCACACAGGACATTCTCTTGGTTTTTACAAAAAGAAAAAATTAATAGAAAGCGGCGAAAGTGAAGAAGAACTGGAGAAAAAATTCAAATTTAAAGCAAGAATTGCTGCCGAAGAAAAAACACTTGAACTTGCAGAATTTATAGTTACTTCTACAGAACAAGAAATTGAAACCTACAAAACGTATAAGAATTTTGAATTAGCAAAGTACCACGCTATTTCTCCTGGAATCGACACTAGAAAATTTGTTCCGTATTATTTTCAAGAAACCGATTCTGAAAAAAACATGGAAGAAATACAGAGAAAATATTGGGTTTCTGAAACTATTTCAAAATTTCTTACTAATCCGCATAAGCCTATTATTCTAGCACTTTCGAGACCTGACCGACATAAAAACTTGAATACCTTAATTGAAGTTTACGGAAAAGATAAAGAACTGCAGAGCATTGCTAATTTGGTCATTTTTGCCGGAATTAGAAAAGATATTGCGAAAATGCCTGAATCAGAAAAGAACGTTCTGACAGATTTGCTTCTTTTAATGGATAAATACGATTTGTATGGAAAAATGGCGATTCCGAAAAAGCATGATGTAGAAAATGAAGTTTCGATTATTTATCGTTATGCGGCCGAAAAAAGAGGTGTTTTTGTGAATTTAGCTCTGCATGAAAACTTCGGCTTGACCGTAATTGAATCGGCTAGTTCGGGTCTTCCAGTTGTGGTGACAAAAAATGGCGGACCTTCAGAAATTATTCCCGTTTGCCAAAATGGAGAATTAGTAAATCCGCAGGAAGAAGATGAGATTAAAAAAGCACTTCGAAATATTTTAACCGATGAAAATAAATGGAAATATTACTCGAATAACGGCGCTATAAATATTCAAAAGCATTACAGCTGGGTCAGCCACGTGAATCAATATGTGGAATTGGTCAACGAAAATTTATCGCTTTCTTCTGGTGCGGGAATCAAAAAACAGCATTATCCAAATATTAATATCAGCAGACTAAAAAGAAAAATTGACCATTTGCTGGTTTCAGATATTGACGGAACTTTAATTGAACCTAAATTAGCCAATCCAGGATTAAAAGAATTAAAAACACATCTTGTCAACCGCACCGACAAAATGGCTTTTGCGATGGCTTCTGGCCGAAATCTTTCTTTGGTCAAAAAAGTAATTGAAGAAGAGGAATTTCCCCTGCCCGATTTCATTATTTGTTCCGTAGGAACGGAGATTTATTATACCAATGGAAAAGATTATATACTAGACAAAGGCTGGGCAAAATTCTTGTCTGGAAGATGGAAAAGGGATGATATTGTAGCTCGCTTAAAGGCTGTAAAATGGATTAAACTTCAGGAAGAAGAAGCGCAGAATCCGTTTAAAATCTCTTATTACTACGAAAAAGAACATTACGATCACGAAGAATTAATTCGGGTTTTAGGAACTGGCTGGTACAAAGTAAATATCATTCCGAGTCACGGTGAGTTTTTAGATTTTATTCCGAAGCGAGCTTCTAAAGGAAACGCTATTAAATTTTTATGTCGTAAATGGTCCATTCCGCTTTCAAATGTGATTGCAGCGGGAGATTCTGGAAATGATGTTGATATGTTTAGAGGTCCAATTAAAGGAATTATTGTTGGAAACAGAAGCGCAGAACTCGCAGATTATGAAACAACTAAAAGTATTTATGTTGCCAAAACAGCCGCTTCAGAAGGGATTTTAGAAGGTTTGAAACATTATAAAATCATTAAATAGACCTGGCTTATTTGTTTAAAAATTTAAACACATAGAAACATAGAATTTATATTTTTTTGAAGAGGAAATATAAAGAAACTAGTTTCTAACACATAGTGCTGCAATACACAACTATGTGCATTGATGCAAGTGGAACGCCTTTTTAAAGCCTTAAACTCTATGTTTCTATGTGTTAAAAATAAATAGGTCAGAAACCACAAATTACACAAATTTCCACAAATTAAAATTAGAGAAAATTAGTGCAATTCGTGGCAAAAAAAAATATAATAACAGCTTAAATAAGTTATAAATGTATTCAGGTTCAGGATTTAGCAGTTGGGAAATTGGAGATGTTGATGTATTTATAGATGAAAAAGGAATTCATCATTTATTTCATTTAATTATTCCAAACCACGATTATATTGCGCATGCAGTATCAAAAGATGGTCTTTCGTGGAAAAGAGTTAAAAACGCTTTGTTTGTAGGCGATCCAGGAGAATGGGACGATGACATGCTGTGGACAATGCATGTGAGCAAAAGGTCGGAAGGCGAAGGTTATGAAATGTATTACACCGGGCTCAAACGTCAGGATAAAGGAATTGAGCAAAAAGTT
>NZ_CAMLIX010000202.1 GCF_946479975.1 uncultured Flavobacterium sp. | reverse complement strand
AAAAGCTCCATCGGAGCGACCTGTAATTTGCAAAATATATGTCGCTCCGATGGAGCTTTTGACTGATTTGAAATTGAATTTTCTATAAATATTTTACTCCTCTGGAGCAATTGTTAAATGTATTTAAAAATCAATTCATCGTTTTTTTTGAATTGCCGTTGGTTTTAACCAACGGGTTATAGAATGTAGAATTTCGGCTTTAGCCAAATATTTGCAACCATTTCTTTGTAGTTTAAATTTCAGTTCTTCTAGGATTATCTTCAATTAAATTACCATTGAAATCAATAACATATTCATTTGATTCAAAATCAAACAACCTGATAAGTTTGTTTTCTATTGTTAATTCCATTTTTCCATTCGTATTTACCCAAATATCTCTTCCGCCAAAACGCCAAACAATTTCCCCTTCTTTTGTAATTCTGAATATTTCCAATTCTCCATGAATTATAAAATTATATTCCAACTTGTAAAGACAAAAGTTGGTGAATTGATCAAATTCTTTTTGCCATATTAATTCTAATGAAGGAATTTCTAAGCAGTAAATTTTATTACATGCACAAAGCCATATTTTGTCTTCCTGAATAATAAAAGAATTAGCAAATATTCCTGTTGCACCGCCAGATTCACATATAATTACACTTGAAATTTCAATTTCTTCTTCTTTAATAATGATAGCGTGCTTGCTGCTGATATAAGATTCAATGTCTTCACTATAAACTTTCTGATAATGACGTAAATTATCTGGCGAGTTCAAAGTATAATTTTGATCGTCTATAACTTCGATTTCAAAATTTTTATAATCGATTTTCATATTATCTAATTCTGTTTCAAATATATTTTTTTACTCACAAAACAAATACTTTTCAGAATCTTTCCCTTTTTTATTAGAAGGAACAATCAAATGCGATTGAAACTTTTTACCATTTAAAACATCATTCACAAAATCCAAAACATATTGTTTTCCTTCATGAAAAAGATAACCTGAAAATTCATGTCCGCCACCGCAGAAAGTAATCAGTTCAATATCTTTATGTAAATCTTGCATTTGGTTGTAAACCGCATAAGAACCAAAAAGAATCAGCCAGCCAGAAGCGTTTGTCGGACAAGAACGGTGCGAACCTGCAGCGTATGGAACCGTGTCATCATTATTTCCATGCGCCAATAACATCGGAATCGCTTTTTCTTTCGTAATCAAATTAATATCCTGAATTGCCCCTGAACCTCCAATAAAACCTTTGTATTTAAAATTTTCTGGAAGATTGCTTTTATATAAATTCATTAATTTATAATCCCAAAAAGAAGCTTGGAAACCAATTTCGGCACCCGCGCTAATTCCAGAAATAAAGAATTTTGAAGTGTCGAGATTGTATTTATCGGCATTCTCAATCATGAAAGCTGTTGCCTGCCACATATCGCTCACTCCAATTTGAATCGCTTTTATTTTTTCGGTTAAAGAACCTTTGCATCCAAAATCTTTTCCTTTCATATATAAACTGTACGAAATGCTCGCTACGGCATAGCCATTCTGCGCCATAAATTTCCCGAAGTCTTTTTCGCTTGTGCGTTCTCCGCCAGAAAATCCGCCGCCAAAAGCAAAAAGAATCAACGGAATTTTTTCACCCGCTTTTTTCTTTGGCAGATATAAATCCAAATCCAGTTTTAAAGTGTCGTTTTGGAAATAGGTTAGAGTTTTGACTTCTTGTGCGTTGCTGTTGTAAAAAGTGAAAAATGTGAAAAGTAAGAATATGATTTTTTTCATTGCATTGTGTTTTTTAATCTCGCAAAGTCGGGGAGACGCAAAGTTTTTTTGCCACGACTCGAGCGATAGCGAACAGGCGAAGCAATTTCACGAATTTTCGCTAATTTTTATTTTTTGATTCGCCAAGTTAATTAAAATTATGGAAATTGAATTTTAGTATTAAATAATTTGTGCTAATTAGCGTAATTTGTGGCAAAATAAATCCCTCATTTTTATAGTCAAAAAATCTAAAATCTAAAATCATAAATCTGAAATCAAAAACGTATATTTGCGCTTATTTTTAATTACGAATGGAGAACGATAAAGAAAAAAATACAGCCGAATTTTACGAAAGATTAAAAGTTGAGCTAGATAACGCAAATACTTGGCCTGCAGAATACTTGTACAAATTTATTGTGCCATCTGTAGCCGATAATGTAGAACGTGTAGAAAAAGCTTTTGATCGAATGGGAGCGGTGATTAAAACAACAAAATCAAAAACAGGTAAATTTACCAGCGTTTCTGTAGATGTTACGATGCACAGTTCAGACGATGTGATCAGTAAATACAAAGAAGTTTCTACAATAGAAGGTATAGTTTCATTATAACTTATGATCGAAAAATATAAAAAAGAAGTCGCGAGTGACGTTGTTTTCAATTTAGAATACAATTCTGAAAGACAACGATTAATTATTCCAGAATATGGTCGTCATTTACAAAAACTGATCGATCAGGCAACTTCAATCGAAGATGACGAAACGCGCAACAAAGCGGCGAAATATATCATTCAGGTTATGGGAAGTCTGAATCCGCATTTGCGTGATGTACCAGATTTTCAACATAAACTTTGGGATCAGCTTTTTATTATGTCTGATTTTAAACTGAATGTAGAATCGCCTTATCCAATTCCGTCGAGAGAAGTTTTGGAATTGAAACCAGATGTTTTGCAATATCCGCAGAATTTTCCAAAATATAGATTTTATGGAAACAACATCAAATACATGATTGATGTTGCCAATAAATGGGATGACGGCGAAATGAAAACTGCTTTGATTATGGTGATCGCCAATCACATGAAAAAATCATTTTTAAGCTGGAATAAAGACACAGTAAAAGACGATGTTATTTTTGAACATTTATTTGAATTGTCTGGAGGCAGAATAAATTTATTGGAAAGCACAGAAGAATTGCTGAACACAACAGATTTAATGCGTACAAATAAACGTATGTCTAACAAGACAGCTTCTGGTGTGCAGCCAAAAATTCAGAATAGCAAAAACAACAACAATAACAAAGGCGGTCAAAAAAAGACGTTTCAAAAAAACAATAATCAGAAGTAAAATAAGCTGCTAAGGAGCTAAGCTTCTAAGTTGCTAAGGTTTTTACTTAAATCCTTAAAAAAACAATAATCAAAATAAAAAGATGCTAAGAGTCTAAGATGCTAAGTCACTAAGTTTTTTGCAAAGAAAAAACCTTAGAACCTTAGAACCTTAGTAACTCAGAACCTTAAAAGAAATCTATGGGAATTTTTAAAATCGAAGGAGGAATACCACTAAAAGGAGAAATTACTCCGCAAGGCGCAAAAAATGAAGCATTACAAATTTTGTGTGCCGTACTTCTAACGGGAGAAAAAGTAAAAATTAATAATATTCCTGATATTATAGACATCAATAAATTAATCACTTTGCTGGGTAATTTAGGGGTGAAAATTCAACGTAACGAACCAAGCTCGATTACTTTTCAAGCTGATGAAGTTAATGTTGGATATTTAGAAACAGAAGCTTTCAAAAAAGAAGGTGGCGCGCTTCGTGGTTCGATTATGATTGTTGGTCCGCTTTTGGCTCGTTTTGGAAAAGGATATATTCCAAAACCGGGTGGAGATAAAATTGGTCGTCGTAGATTAGATACACACTTTGAAGGTTTTATTAACCTTGGAGCAAAATTTAGATATAACAGAGAAGATCACTTTTATGGAGTAGAATCTCCTGAAGGTGGATTAACTGGAACAGATATGCTTTTAGACGAAGCTTCGGTAACTGGAACTGCAAACATTGTAATGGCTGCCGTTTTAGCAAAAGGAATAACAACTGTTTACAACGCTGCATGTGAGCCTTACTTGCAACAGTTATGTAAAATGTTGAACTCTATGGGAGCTAAAATCACTGGAGTTGGTTCTAACTTATTGACTATCGAAGGTGTTGAAAGTCTTGGTGGATGTGAGCATAGAATTTTACCAGATATGATCGAAATTGGTTCTTGGATTGGTCTCGCGGCTATGACAAAAAGCGAAATCACAATCAAAAATGTAAGCTGGGAAAATTTAGGTTTGATTCCGAATACTTTTAGAAAATTAGGAATTACAATCGAAAAACGTAACGACGATATTTACATTCCTGCTCACAAAGATGGATATGAAGTGAAAACTGATATCGATGGTTCTATCTTGACAATTGCCGATGCGCCATGGCCAGGATTTACGCCAGATTTATTAAGTATCGTTTTGGTTGTAGCAACACAAGCAAAAGGAGATGTTTTAATTCATCAAAAAATGTTCGAAAGCCGTTTATTCTTCGTGGATAAACTGATTGATATGGGGGCGAAAATTATGTTATGTGATCCGCATAGAGCTGTGGTTATGGGGCATAATTTCGAATCTCAATTGAAAGCAACTACAATGTCGTCTCCAGATATTCGTGCGGGAATCTCATTGTTGATTGCGGCGCTTTCTGCAAAAGGAACAAGTACAATCCAAAATATCGAGCAAATCGACCGTGGATACGAGCGTATCGATGAGCGTTTAAGAGCAATCGGTGCTAAGATTATAAGAGCATAAAAAGTTAGCCACGAATTCACGAATTATTTTTAATAATCTTTGAAGATTTAAATTCGTGAATTCGTGGCGAAAAAATAGTCTAAATGACAGATCAACAAAAAGCTGTAAAAGCTACTATTTTTAGTATAGTTGGAAACACCTGCCTAGCCCTGATAAAAGGCTTAGCAGGTTTTTTTGGCAATTCATACGCCTTAATTGCAGATGCTATAGAGTCTACTGCAGATATATTTTCGTCTTGTTTGGTATTATTCGGAATCAAATATTCGAACAAGCCGCCAGATGAAAATCATCCTTATGGTCACGGTCGTGCTGAACCTTTGATTACTTTTTTGGTGGTTGGTTTTTTAATCACTTCGGCAACAATTATTGGTTACGAAAGTATCGCAAATATTCAAACGCCGCACGGATTGCCAAAATCATGGACATTGTACATTCTTGGCGCTATTATTGTCTGGAAAGAATATTCTTTTAGATTGGTAATGAAACGCAGTAAAGAGACCAATAGTTCGTCTCTTGCGGCAGATGCTTGGCACCATCGCAGCGACGCAATAACTTCTGTTGCAGCTTTTATCGGAATTTCTTTTGCCTTAATTATGGGAAAAGGTTACGAATCTGCTGATGATTGGGCGGCGCTTTTTGCAGCGTTTTTTATTTTATATAATAGCTACAAAATTTTCAGACCCGCGCTTGGCGAAATCATGGATGAAAATCTAAATGATGATTTAGTTGAAGAAATTCGTGTTGTTTCTTTAACGGTTCCCGGGATTTTGGGTACCGAAAAATGCTATATCAGAAAAGCTGGAATGCGTTATCATGTTGATCTTCATGCAATAGTTTCGGCTGCAATTTCTGTGAAAGAAGGACACGATTTATCGCATAAACTACAAGATAAATTAAAAGAGGATATTCCGCAGCTGGGAAATGTCTTGATTCATATTGAACCAGATGACTACCATTAAGTTTCTGAGATCCTAAGATTCTAAGATGCTAAGTTTTTGATCTTTTTTGTCTGGCTGAGCGTCCCGAAACTTCGGGAGAAGCCCACGCAAAGGAAATCAAAATAAAAAAATCCGCTTAAATCTGCAAAATCTGCGTGAAACCAGACAGCGATTTAAGTGGATTTTTTTTATTTGTATTATTTTAAAATTGATATCCCAAAATAGGAATGTTAACGTGAATGCGTTAGGGATGGGAGCGGCATCCTTTTTATTTTTTCTTTAAAAATAAAAAGATACAGCGGACAGCCCGGCCGTAGGCAACGCCCAAATCTTAGTCAATTATATTCAAGATTTTTAAGCCAAATACAACACCGTCTTGTTTGATTCCGCCTTGATAAGAATGCACATAATCAATTCTGAAAAGTTTAAATTTTCCGAAACCTAAATTGTCTAAACCAACTGTAAACTCAGAATATGGTTTTCTGTCTGGAATTGCCAGTGAATGAAATCCAAGGTTTAGGGTTGATTTTAAAAGATTTAAAAGCGGAATTTTATTCATTATAAAACCAGTGTCATTGTATTCAGTATGCAATTCAAAATAGCTGTCATTGGTACTGTTTGTGTAATAAGGCATTAAATTGAAAACGTTTAAATAACGACCGCTTGTGCCGATATGTGTTTGGTTTCCGTTAAAATGTCTGTAATCTATAAAGGAAATATTTTCTGCATTAAAGAATTTTCCGGCTCTAAAATTAGTTCCAAGTACTCCTTTGTTATTTAACGATAAATCGTATTGAACAGAAGCGCCGATTCTTTCAAATTCGTATTTCTTTTCGCTTGCTGCAAATGCTTTTTCGAATGCTAAATAAATCGTGGGATATCTATCGTCTTTAAAATTATATCTTCCGTCTGGTCTTGAGATGTATTTGTTTCCAAAGTTAATTCTCGTTGTAATAAGGGCTTTAAACAAATGATGCTGATTGAAAGCTGGAGTTGTGAAATCGTTTGGCGCTAACGGATTGTTAGAACTGTATAAATCATCCTTTTTGAAGAAAGAATAGTCGGTTGTATTAAAAAGTGGTTTTCGTTGTTCGTAGCCAATTTTCCCCGTTAGATTAATGCCGTTTGCGATATCTTGTCCATAATTGATTTGGGCAAATTCTAAATTATACAATTTCATATAATTGTCTTTAAAGAATAAAGAACTTATAGAATTGACTAATTTGGTAATGGGTTCGGCGTTATTGAATTGTGCTGTTTTGATTCCTCCAGATCCCCAAATTGTGGCATAATTGATATTGTTAAAGCGATGGCTGAATTCTGCAATTGCGCGAAAACGTTCATCTGAAAATCCATAATTAAAAGTTGTGCTAATAGAGGTTTCTTTTCCTTGTTCTTCATTCCATTTTCTAAAAGAGAAGCCAGAATCCAGATTAAAACCCTGCACGGTATTAAAACTTAAAGAGGTAATGTTCAACAAACCTTTATAATCGAAAGAATATTTTTCGAAAGTGTTTTTATAATCGTAACCCATTAAAATATCCCAAACTTTAAATTTGTTGTTTTTGGCGTCAATTGAATCGGTGTATTTTCTTGATTTTCTAATGATTTGAAGACTGTCTTTTTTAGCATAATCATTGCTTTCTTCAAGAGTTAGCGGAATTGGGCGAATTTCATTCCAAAATGCATCATCTTTTTTATTGGCATTTGTTTCAAAAGCTACGATTTCATTTCCGAATGTTTTCTTTTCAAAAGCCTCAGGAAATTCATAATTTGAATACACGTAATTGAAATTTCCTGAGAACTTTATTCCAAAAAAACCAGCATTAAACGAAAGTGTCTGTGCGTTTTTGGACCAGATTTTATTTTTTGCGTTGTAACTGAAACTCTGTTTTAGATTCATTGATTCAGTAAATTCGTTTTTCATTCGATATCCTTTTATATCCAAATCGATGGCATAAATGGCAAAGCTATCGTCTACAATATAGATGTAACCTTCAAAAACGGGTTCTTTATCTCGCTTCGGAATTACTTTTATTTTGTTGATCTGCTGTTTATTTTCATCATAGAAAGTGCTTTCTAATTTGTACTTGTAGTAGCTAAAAGCATTGTCGGCGATAGGAGAAATCATTTTTACATCAAAATCCAGAGTATTATCGTAGAAATCGTAAGTCGATAAAGCGGCTGTATTGTAGCTGTAACCTCGATTGTTTCCGGAAACTTTGGAGGCGATAATTTTTTCTTTTAATTTATAAGGTTTTTCAAATGAAACTTTAGAAAGTGTTTCAGATAAATATAAAATTCCAGTTCCAGTCGAATCTAAATTAGAAGCCATATCTGGACCAAGATCTACTTTTTGACCAAGAATTTTTTTAGGAAGATCTTTTACTTTAAACATTCCTTTTGAATAAAAATCGGCAGTGTAACGTGAGGTTTTTGCTGAGTTTTCTTTTTTGTTTGCAATTGCACTTTTTATAATCGCATTTGCAGGATTGTTTTTAGGATCAATGACAACTTCATTCAAGTCAAAACTTTCTTCTTGAAGTTTGATATCTAAAGTGATGGTTTTAAGTTCTGAACTAACGGTTATTTTTTGGGTTTTAAAGCCTAAATACTGAAAAATGATTTTGTTTTTTCCAATTTCCTTTACGTTTAGCTGATATTTTCCCTGCTCGTTTGAAGTTGTTCCTGCATAGGTGTTTTCCTCAAAAACAGATACAAATGGCAGCGGATTTCCTTTGTCATCTGTGATCGTTCCTTTGATCTGAGCAAAGTTTGAAATTGAAAAAAATAAAAAGGCAATTAAAGTAAAGTTTCTCATGTAAGGTGGTATATCTTACAAAAATAGAATAAGTTAAATCTGAGCGTACTAATAAATTGTTAAATTGTAAATGCAGACTAAACGATTATTTTTTCAACGTCTTGTCACGCTGAGCGAAGTCGAAGCGCACTTTTAAATTTACTTCAACTTCATTCAACAGAAAATATTTTTACAAAAATGATTGAATTGCTAATTCGTAGCTTTTAAGTCCAAAACCTAAAATAACGCCTTTTGCATTTCCAGACAAGTACGATTGATGCCTAAAACTTTCGCGTGCGTATGTGTTTGAAATATGAACTTCTATAACAGGAGTGGTTACGGCTTTCATTGCATCACCTAAGCCGATGGAAGTATGTGTGTAGGCGCCTGCA
>NZ_CAMLIX010000201.1 GCF_946479975.1 uncultured Flavobacterium sp. | reverse complement strand
AGTTATGTGGCAACAAATATTCTGGCCCAAAAACCAGAAGATTACAGTCCGTCTCCTGCAGATCTTTATCCAAGAGTAATGATGGGGCTTGAGCATTTTCATTTAGAAGGCGTAGATGGTACAGCGACAACCTGGGAAGCTTTCGGAAAATGGTATGGAGATAAGATTTTGACAGGTACAACCACTTTGCCAGAAGAAACTAAAGCTAAAATTAAAGCTTTGGTTGGTAATGAAAAAGATCCTGTTAAAAAGACAAAAATCATTTACGATTATGTGCAGAAAAAATCAAGATATGTCAATATTGCAATAGGTATTGGAGGATGGAAACCTATGCTTGCATCAGATGTTGATCGTTTGGGTTATGGAGATTGTAAAGCATTGTCAAATTACACAAAAGCACTTTTAGAAGTGGTCGATGTTCCGTCTTACAATACGATTTTATATGGAGATCGTTATAAATCAGATATTCAATCTGACTTTGTTTCAATGCAAGGAAATCATATGATTTTGGCCGTTCCAAATGACGACAATTACATTTGGCTTGAATGTACAAGTCAAGATGATCCTTTTGGTTATCAAGGAACTTTTACAGACGATAGAAATGTTTTGGTAGTAAAACCGCAAGGAGGAGAAATTGTTCGTACTAAAATTTATGAAGATCAAGGAAATACTCAAACAGGAAAAGGTACTTATGCCATTAATGAAAATGGCGATTTTTCTGGTGTTTTAAAAATAGCTTCTCAAGGCAGTCAATATGCTACTAAATCTAGGGTTGAAACTTTACTGCCTCATGAAAAAGAACAACACTACAAAGAATATTGGGACAACATCAATAATTTGAAATTAGGAAAAATAACCTTTACTAATGATAAAGAGAATATTCGTTTTACTGAAGATGTTCAATTAACGGCATCAAATTACGGAGTGATTTCTGGAAATAAAATGATATTTACCATTGATGCTTTCAATAAAAATGCTGAAAATGTAAAACGAATCAGAAATCGTAAAAATCCATTTCAAATTCAGCGAGGTTACTTAGACACAGATGAAATTGAAATCAATCTTCCTGCTGGTTTTTCTATCGAATTTCTGCCTCAGAATTATGAACTTAAAGGAAAATTCGGAGCGTATAAAACCGAAATAATAAAAAACGACGCCAACAAACTGACTTACAAAAGATCTATTCTATTAAATAAAGGACAATATTCCAATAAAGAATATGATGAATATCGTTTGTTTATGGAACAGATCTCCAGAAATGATAATGCAAAAATTATATTGACCAAAAATTAACCAAAAATAAAAACTAACCAAAACCAAAGTAAACATGAAAATGACCAGATTATTTGTTTTTCTACTTTTCTTGGTGCCAATAGTAAAAATTACAGCACAGGATTTTAAATTAGGAAAAGTATCAATTGCAGAATTAGAACAAAAAATACATCCTAAAGATTCTTCGGCACCTGCAGCCATTTTGTACAAGAAAGGAATGTCTCGATTTATTTATAGTAAAGATGAAGGTTTTTTGCTTTTTACAGAAGTCGAAACCCGAATTAAAATCTATAAAAAAGAAGGTTACGAGTGGGCAAATCAAGTTGTTCCGTATTATATAGTTGGAGGAGTTGAAGAATCGGTTACTTTTTCTGATGCCGTAACTTATAATTTAGTTGACGGAAAAATTGAAAAAACAAAAATGAAACCAGAAGGTGTTTTTAAAGAAAACCGAAATAAATATAACGGACATAAAAAAATCACAATGCCTAATGTAAAAGAAGGCTCAGTGATCGAATATAAATATTTGCTTAAAAGCCGTCTTTTGGGTTCTTTGCGTGATTGGGATTTTCAGGAAGAAATTCCCGTTAACTACTCAGAGTACGTAACGTACATACCAGAATATTTTGTTTATAATGTGAGACAAAAGGGATATATTGTTCCAAAAGTTAAATCTGAATATATTCATGGATCTTTTGATATTTCTGAAAAAGAGAGAGATGTATTTACTGGGAAACCATCTTACCATACCTATAAAAAAGAGTATCAAGAAGCTAAAACAACATACATTGCTGAAAATTTTCCTGCAATGAAAGATGAGGCTTATGTAAACAATGTCAATAATTATATGTCAAGCATTCAGTTTGAATTGGCAATGATCAAATATCCAGACCAACCCATAAAACCACTGTCGACTGATTGGAATTCTGTTGTAAAAACAATTTATGAATATGATGATTTTGGACCAGAATTAAATAAATCGGGTTATTACGAAGAAGATTTAAAATCGCTTTTAGCAACGGCAAAAACATCTGAAGAAAAGATATTGCTTATTCTAAATTTTGTAAAAGCAAATGTAAATTGGAACGGACTTACCGGCTATGCCTGCGATAATGGAGTTCGTAAAGCGTATAAAGAAAAAACAGGAAATATTGCAGATATTAATTTGATGCTGACCTCGATGCTTCGTTATGCTGGATTTACCGCAAATCCTGTATTGGTTAGCACACGTTCTAACGGAATTGCTTTTTTTGCTAACAGAACCGCATTCAACTACGTAATTGCCGCAGTAGAAACAGACGCTGGAAATATTTTGTTAGATGCCTCTTCTAAATATTCGTCACCTAATATTTTACCTCTAAGAGCATTGAATTGGCAGGGAAGATTAATTCGTAAAGATGGAACTTCTGAAGCAGTCGATTTGATGCCTGAAAAACTTTCAAACAATTACGTTTTTGTCAATTATACAATTGATCCAACGGGCAAAGTTGATGGAAAAATTAGAAGACAGTACACAGACTATAACGGAATGGTTTTTAGAAATAACTTCGAAAGTGCAAAAGAAGAAGCGTATTTAGAAAAATTAGAAAATGAAAACGGCAAAATCGAAATTAGCGATTACAGCAGAACAAACGAAAAAGAACTTTTGCTTCCTGCAATAGAATCTTTTTCATTTACTGGATCTAATTTATGTGATATTATTGGAGATAAAATCTATATCAATCCGATGCTGTTTTTCGCCAATACAAAAAATCCATTTAAGCAGGATGTTAGAGAATATCCAGTAGATTTCGGGTTTCCTTTTATGGATAAATACAATATCTCGATCAAAATTCCAGATGGTTTTGCAGTTGAATCACTTCCTCAATCTGGTGCAATTTCAATGGATGAAAATGTTGGAAACTTTAAATACAATATTGCACTCAATGAAAATTCATTACAATTATCAATTTCTCATCAAATTAATGAAGCAATTGTATCAACAGAGCAATATGATATGCTGAAAGAGTATTATAAAACGATGATTGCCAAAGAAACGGAGAAAATAGTTTTGAAACGTATTTAAGATGCTGAACAGATTCTTTATACTTTGTTTTATTTTCTTTTTGAATAATCCATATATCCAGGCTCAAAAATATGAGCTTGGAAGTGTGACAGTACCTGAATTAGAAGAAAAAATACATCCTATTGATTCTACGGCATCAGCGGCAATTTTGTTTAAGAAAGGAAAAACCATTTTTACTTATAATGAAAAAAATGGTTTTTCGGCAGTACACACTTATGAATTTAAGATCAAAATATACAAAAAAGAAGGCTTAAAATGGGCCGATCAAAAAGTGCAGTATTATGTTGGTTATCAAAATTTAAATGAAGATTTACTGTCTTTTTCAAATACAGTAACTTACAATTTAGAAAATGGTAAAGTCGTAAAAACAAGACTCGAAAATCAAGGAGCTTTTAAGAAAAAAATTAATGAATACTGGAACGAAAAAACAATAACACTTCCTAATGTAAAAGTTGGGTCGATTATAGAATACAAATATGTCTTAAAATCAGAAAATATTGTTCAGTTTCCAGATTTTGATTTTCAGTACAGCATTCCGCTCAATTATTTTGAATATAAAACCGAGTTTCCGGAGTTCTATATCTATAAAGCTCTTTTGTTGGGTACAAACACTATAGATAGTACTTCTAAAATTGCATCAGGAAGTCAGAGTTTTTCAAATCAATACGGTCAAAATCAAACCATGATCTATCAGCAGATCGATTCATTTTATTCTGGAAAACAAATTCCTGCATTAAAAGAAGAACCCTATGTGAATAATATTGAAAACTACAGAGGTTCTATTAAACATGAATTGGAGCGTGTTCGAATGCCAGAGCAACCTGTCAAAGATTATGCTCTTTCTTGGGAAGGTGTTGCTTCAACAATTTTTAAAGATGATCGTTTTGGAAAAGAAATTAATAGCAACAGTTTTTTGCTGGAAGACGTAAAAAAGATTCTAGCAAACGTTAACTCTCCAAATGAAAGAATGAATATCATTTTTCAATTTGTTCAAAATAAAATGAATTGGAACGAAAAGTACGGCTACTATACAGACAAAGGTGTTGAAAAAGCATATAAAGAGCAAACAGGAAATATTGCAGAAATCAATTTGATATTGCTAAATATGTTGAAATGGGCAGGAATAGAAGCAGATCCTGTTTTGGTTAGTACTGTTGAAAATGGAGTTCCAGCATATCCAACAAGAACGGGATTTAATTATTTAATTGTTGCTGCAGAAATCGATGGTAAACAAGTTTTGTTAGATGCTTCTAGAAAGCTTACTACGCCTGATATACTTCCGGCAAACGTTTTAAATTGGAAAGGAAGATTGATTAAAAGCGATGGAACCTCGAGAGAAATTAATTTAGTTCCTACAATACCTTCAAAAGAAAATGCAAGTATCACATTAAAATTAAACGAAAACGGAAAAATTGACGGTAAAGTCAGAATTCAAAGAACAGATTACCAAGCCTATAAATTTAGAGTTCAAAATTCAAATAAAAATGAAGAAAATTATCTTGAAAAACTTGAAGAAGAATTGGGCGGGTTGAAAATTTCAGATTATCAAATAACCAATAAAATCACAAATATCGCTGCTCCAATTGTAGAAACCTTTGGTTTTGAAACCGATAATTTTGTAGAAAGTATTGGTGGCAAATTCTATATTAATCCAATGTTGTTTTATACAACTTCCAAAAATCCATTTGTGCAAGAAGAGAGACAAATGGCAATTTATTTTGGATATCCGCAACAAGAAAAATTGTTTGTGAATTTAGAAATTCCTGAAGGATATGTGATTGAATCGCTTCCAGCTCCGTTAAGAGTTTCTTTGGAAGGCAACTCGATAAACGTATCGCTAAACGTTTTAAACGAAGGAAACAAAATTCAATTTAGCTTTTTTAAAGACATCAACAATAGTATTTTTGCAGCAGAGTACTACAGTGCATTAAAAACGCTGTATCAGAAAATGATTGCTAGTCAAAACCAAAAAATTGTTTTAAAAAAAGCTTAAAAAATGGATTTAAAAAATGCCCAACTAGACGTTGACACTTGGATAAAAGAACACGGAGTTCGTTATTTTAACGAATTGACAAATATGGCGCAGCTTACGGAAGAAGTTGGTGAAGTAGCGAGAATTATTGCACGCCGTTATGGAGAACAATCTGAAAAAGAAAGCGATAAAAATAAAGATTTAGGCGAAGAATTAGCAGATGTTGTTTTCGTGGTTTTATGTTTGGCCAATCAAACTGGAATTGATTTACAAGCTGCTTTTGATAAAAAAATGGACTTAAAATCGGTTAGGGATAAAGATCGTCACAAAAACAATGATAAATTGAAATAATTGTGAAATATTACTCATAAGTTTTGAATTATGAGTTTTGAATTTTGAATTATGAATGGGGAGTGGTAAATTGCAGGGCTGAATTATGTTTCTAATCATTCATAATTCATAATTCACAACTTACAATTAAAAAAATGAATTTAAAATTAAGCACGAATTCAATATTCACTATTGATGATTCGCAACTAAATATCACAGGTTCTAAAAGCGAAACCAACCGCTTATTATTACTAAAAGCTTTGTTTCCAAATATTACATTAGCCAATACTTCAAACTCAGATGACAGCGAAGTAATGCAGAAAGCATTAGTTGGTAATGACGAAATTGTAGATATCCACCACGCTGGAACCGCAATGCGTTTTTTAACGGCCTATTTTTCTGTTAATGAAGGAAGAGAAGTAGTTTTAACAGGATCTAGCAGAATGCAGGAACGCCCAATCAAAATTTTGGTTGACGCTTTGGCGCAGTTAGGAGTTGAAATCTCTTATGAAAAAGAAGTAGGTTATCCGCCAATTAGAATCAAAGGAAAAAAGGTTACAGCTTCAAAAGTAAACTTGGCAGCAAACGTAAGCAGTCAATATATTTCGGCACTTTTATTAGTGGCTTCAAAATTAGATAATGGTTTAGAACTGACTTTAGAAGGAGAAATAACTTCAATTCCGTATATCAAAATGACATTGGCTTTACTAGCTGATTTAGATATTAAAACAAGTTTTGAAGGAAACGTAATTAAAGTTTATCCTAGAGAAGCTGTTGAGACAAAAGAAATGGTTGTAGAGTCAGATTGGAGTTCGGCGTCTTATTTCTTTAGTTTGGTAGCTTTGTCAGATTCGGCTAAAATTACGCTGAGCAGTTACAAAGAAAACAGTCTTCAAGGAGATTCAGAATTAGTTTCTCTTTATGAAAAAATGGGTGTAAAAACGACTTTCCAAGGTAATAAAATGACTTTGGAAAAAGTAGCAGGATTCAATTACCAAGATGTAAATTTTGAATTGAATAATACACCAGATATTGCACAGACAATTGTGGTAACGTGTTTAGGTTTAGGAATTGGATGTCATTTAACAGGTCTTCATACTTTGAAAATTAAAGAAACAGATCGACTAGAAGCCTTAAAAACGGAGTTAACAAAATTAGGAGCAAATATTTCTGTGACTAATGAAAGCTTGACTTTATCGCATTCTGGCGATATTAATCACGATGTACATATTGCAACTTACAATGATCACAGAATGGCAATGGCATTTGCACCGTTGGCAATTAAAGTCCCAATTATTATTGATGATGCCGAAGTAGTTTCAAAATCATATCCAGATTTTTGGAACGATTTAAAAGCTTTAAATCTTCAAATTTCAGAATTGTAATTTTTTTATTGAATCATATAAGTAATATTAGTTCATTTAAATAAGAGTCTTAAAAAGATTTATAAAGCATAGCCTCTGGTTTTTACCAGAGGTTTTTTTATGCGAACCTCAAAGTAAACCCGACAGGTTTTAAAAACCTGTCGGGTTTCAACTGGACAAGGAATCTCTCTTAATATGAACTTATATTACTTATATGGTTTAAAAAAGTTAAAATTAATTTAAATATTTTGTTTTTATTTGTTGCTAAAACCTCACAAAATCAAGGACTTTTGAAAATAAACGTCAAAACACTTGACAACGCCTATCTCACAATCGTATATTTGCATTCGATTTAAAATTTTAGATAAAAAAATCTAAGATTGATATTTTAAAATCTAACTTCAAATATGAAATTATCACACTTCAATTTCAATTTACCGAAAGAACTTTTGGCTGAATTTCCAGCAGAAAACAGAGATGAATCTCGTTTAATGGTAATTGACCGTAAAAAACAAACTATAGAGCATAAAATGTTTAAAGACGTTATCAACTATTTTGATGATGGAGACGTTTTAATTCTTAACAATACAAAAGTTTTCCCTGCGCGTTTGTACGGAAACAAAGAAAAAACAGGAGCAAGAATTGAGGTTTTCTTATTAAGAGAATTAAATTCTGAGCAACGCCTTTGGGATGTTTTAGTTGATCCAGCTAGAAAAATCCGTATTGGTAATAAACTTTATTTTGGTGATGACGATTCTTTAGTTGCTGAGGTAATTGACAATACAACATCTCGTGGTAGAACTTTACGTTTCTTATACGATGGTTCTTATGAAGAATTCAGAAACAAATTGACAGAACTTGGAGAAACTCCAATTCCTAAATACATCAACAGAGAAGTTACTGCTGAAGATGCTGAAAGATATCAAACTATTTATGCAAAAGAAGAAGGAGCTGTAGCGGCGCCAACTGCTGGTTTGCACTTTTCTAAACACCTTTTGAAAAAATTAGAAATCAAAGGAGTAAATTTTGCTGAAGTAACTTTACACGTTGGTTTAGGAACTTTTAATCCAGTTGAGGTTGAAGATTTGTCTAAACACAAAATGGATTCTGAGGAGTTGATCATCAATCAAGAAGCTTGTGATATCGTAAACGATGCAAAAGCAAAGAAAAAACGCATTTGTGCAGTAGGAACAACTTCTATGCGTGCAATTGAAAGTTCAGTTTCTTCTGCTAATACTTTAAATCCTTATGAAGGTTGGACAAATAAATTTATTTTTCCTCCTCACGATTTTAGTATTGCAAACTGTATGATTACAAACTTCCACACACCAAAATCAACATTATTAATGATGATTTCTGCTTTCTGTGGACACGATTTAATGAAAAAAGCATATGACGAAGCTATCAAAGAAGGATACAAATTCTATTCTTACGGAGACGCTATGTTAATTCTATAATTATAGTTTATCTTATAAAGAGACCCGACAAGTTTTAAGACCTGTCGGGTTTTCTGTTTTTTAATGGTTTAAAGTTTCAGGTTTCAGGTTTCACGTTCGTTGTGAAATTTACCGAACAGCTAGCAAGAAATTATTGTCAAAAGATTAAAAGATTAAAAAATTCCTTTAATCTTTTAATCTTTGGCTAACTTTAGATATAATCATTTCTCAATTTATTTAGAACATTAGCCAAAGGTTTCAAC
>NZ_CAMLIX010000200.1 GCF_946479975.1 uncultured Flavobacterium sp. | reverse complement strand
GAATAATGGTAAAGTAGGTCAAATTCCGCTTGACGGAAATGGAAAACCGCAACACAATTATTATAATACTGACGCTATTTGGGGAGGTTTTTGGAATCTGACGCAACTTTGGGCACTGGCTTATCCTGAATATTATGCTGACTGGGTTCAGGGACAATTGTTGGTTTACAAAGATGCGGGCTGGCTTGGCGACGGTATTGCCAACAGTAAATACGTTTCCGGAGTGGGTACCAACTTTACCGGACTTGCCATTGCATCTGCCTACAATTCCGGAATTCGAAATTTTGATGTAGAGAAAGGTTATGAAGCAACTTTAAAAAACGAATTAGAATGGAAAGATCGAATTGAAGGCGCAGGAAAAATGGATGTAAAGCAATTTGTAGAGTTGGGTTATTCTCCGTTTTTAGATAATATGGATTTTAAAACGAATGGTGAAGGTTCTGGATTTTCTGCTTCTCACACTTTAGAATATTCTTATAGCGCTTACGCCGTGGCACAATTTGCAAAAGCTTTAGGCAAAACAAAAGATTATGAAAAACTAATTAAATTGGCAGACGGTTGGAAATTAATTTATGATAAAGAAACGGCTTTCATCAGACCAAAATATGCTAACGGGAAATTTATCCAAAACTTCAATCCGTCTGAGCCTTGGCGCGGATTTCAGGAAGGAAATGCGTGGCAATATACATTTTATGTTCCGCATAATGTACCAGAATTGGCGGCTACTTTAGGAAAAGATACTTTTAACGAACGTCTGAATGAAATTTTTACAAAATCGCAGGAAAATGTTTTTGGAGGTGGTAAGAAAATTGACGCCTTTGCAGGATTATCAGGATTTTATAATCATGGAAATCAGCCGAATTTACATATTTCATGGCTTTTTAATTTCTCTGGAAAACCGTATTTAACGCAAAAATGGGTGCATGCCATTTGCGATGAATTTTATGGAACCGAAGGAATTCACGGTTATGGTTACGGACAAGATGAAGATCAGGGACAATTGGGATCTTGGTACGTAATGTCTTCAATAGGATTATTTGATGTGAAAGGATTGACCGATATTAATCCGTCGTTTCAAATTGGAAGTCCGTTGTTTGATAAAATTACCATCAAACAATCTGATAAATCAACTTTTGTGATTGAGGTAAAAAACAATTCTAAAACGAATGTTTATCTTCAGGAAGTAAAATTGAATGATGCTGATGTGAAGAAACTTTCTATTGAATTAGCAACCATCAAAAAAGGTGGGAATTTAAAAATGAAAGTCGCTGCAGAACCTTCACAAAAGTGGTCTAATTAATTTGATTTTCTTATGAAAAAGATTTTATATGTTCTTCTGATTATTTCGTGTTCAAAAACCATTGCACAAAAGTCAGATGGTAAGCAGCCAAAAAATAATAATCCCATTTTTAAAGGTTGGTATGCAGATCCTGAAGCCATTATTTTTGATAAAACATATTGGGTTTATCCGACTTTTTCTGCTGCTTATGAAAAACAGGTTTTCTTTGATGCTTTTTCTTCTAAAGACTTGGTACATTGGACAAAACATGAAAGAATTTTAGATACTTCAGCGGTTAAATGGGCGAAAAAAGCGATTTGGGCGCCATCCATCATTAAACAAAAAAATAAATACTTTCTGTTTTTTGGCGCAAACGACATTCAGAATGACAATGAAATGGGCGGAATTGGCGTTGCGGTTGCGGCTAAACCCGAAGGTCCGTACAAAGATTATCTCGGAAAACCGTTGGTAGATAAATTCTATAATGGAGCTCAACCCATAGATCAATTTGTATTTCGGGACAAAGACGGACAATGTTATTTAATTTATGGAGGATGGAGACATTGTAATATCGCCAAATTAAAGCCAGATTTCACCGGATTTGTTCCTTTTGAAGATAAAACAGTTTTCAAAGAAATTACTCCAGAAAATTATGTTGAAGGGCCTTTCATGTTCATTAAAAACAACAAATATTATTTTATGTGGTCAGAAGGTGGTTGGACGGGACCTGATTATTGCGTGGCATATGCTATTGCAGATTCTCCGATGGGACCTTTTAAAAGAATTGGAAAAATCTTAGAGCAAGATCCTAAAATTGCTGTTGGTGCTGGACATCATTCCATTATTAAAGTACCAAATTCCGAAAAGTATTATATCGTGTACCACAGAAGACCGCTCACAGAAACTCACGCCAACTCCAGAGAAACTTGTATTGAAGAAATGCATTTTGATGAAAACGGATTGATAAAACCAATTACAATTACCAACGAAGGTGTAAAAGCACAAATGATTCAATAGTATAAGTTATAGTTGTAGAACGTTATAATGAGATGGATTGCTTTCTAAAACTTCGAAAGTAATCCATCTTTTTTTTGTGAATCATATCATCTAATTGTTTTTTTCTTTAATGAAATTAGATGCGTTAAAATCAGGATTAATAAAATACAAAGGTCAATTAATGAGAAATCTCAAAAAAAAGACTCCCATTTTTAAATACTAATTTTTCATTTTTACAGATTAATAAATCCGTATAAAAAGACGGTGTTCAAAATGGATATTCATTCAACAGTAAATCTTTTAAAATTACAGGGAATATTAAATTATAAAAACAACATTTTACTTTAACTCTCATTTTCCATACAATTTGATGCATATTGCTTACTTCCAGTGTTTTCGGGTGGTGTATGAATCATTTGAACACAATTTTGAAACAAAATGGGATTAAAATAACGTTATCATTACGCTAATTTGGTCAAGAAATAAAAAGAATATTTTAAGAAATAAATTATTGTATCCGCAAAAAAAGATAGCAATTTTTACGATGTCTTAAAAGTAATACGATTCTTACCTCAAGCGAATCCGTATTATTTAATGAATGCAAAGTGACTTCTTTAAAAGATATTTTTATTTAAAAACTAACTAATAACCAAACCAAAAGTAAACCAAAATGAAAATTAAAACGACGTGTAAAATGTCATCCAATCATTTGAGCTTATTTGCCTGGAGTACAATAAGGCTAAATGAAGTTGGATTGATTTGCTTATTTTTTCTAATGCTCTGTACAGGCACGACTCAGGCCCAAACAGGCAATTCAAAAGATCCTGTAAAAATCACAGGAACTGTTGTCGATTCAAAAGGACTTTCATTACCAAGTGCTACCGTAGTAGAAAAAGGAACCAAAAATGCGGTTTCAACAGATTTCGATGGAAGTTTTTCCATTACAGTATCTTCTCCGCAGGCAATACTTGTTTTCAAGTACATCGGAATGAAAGAAGTGGAAGCGCCTGTAAACAACTCCAAGAAATTAACCATAACCCTGCAGGATGAAACCAGCGATCTTCAGGCGGTTGTGGTCGTAGGGTACGGAACTCAGAAAAAAGCATCGGTTGTCGGAGCAATTGCTACCATTAAACCTTCGCTATTACAAGTGGGAACTGCTCGTACTTTAGGAAACAATTTAGCGGGACAAGTAACGGGTATTATGGCGGTTCAAAGATCTGGAGAACCTGGTTATGATCAATCGGATATTAAGATTCGTGGAATTTCTACCTTTAAAGGAAGTACAAACCCTCTTGTTTTGGTAGACGGAATCGAAAGAAACCTAAACGATCTTGATCCTTCAGAAATTGAATCTTTTTCTGTTTTGAAAGATGCGGCGGCAAGTGCTGTTTACGGTGTAAGAGGGGCAAACGGAGTAATTTTGATCAATACCAAAAGAGGTTTTGTGGGTACGCCAACGATTCAGGTGAGAACAGAATATTCTATTCAGGAACCAACAAAATTACCCGACTTTATCAGAGCAGCTCCTTATATGACTTTGTTAAATCAATTGGCTGCCGAACAAGGAAGACCTCAATTGTTTTCAGATGATAGAATCTCCAGAACAGCAAGCAATTATGATCCTGATTTATATCCAGACGTTAACTGGATTGATGCCATAACAAAGAAATTTGCTTTTACGTCAAGATCCAATTTGAATGTTGCCGGAGGATCAGAAATTCTGCGATACGCTTTAACAGCTTCTTATTATAGCGAAAATGGAATTTTGGCCGCAGATCCAAATCAAACTTACGATTCTGAAACTCGATTAAACAGAGCCAATGTTCGTACAAACGTTGATGTAAACGTATCTAAAACAACTTTGTTGAGAGTAAACATTGGAGGTTTTCTTCAAAATATAAACAAAGGAAACGCGAGTACAGATTATTTATTTGGAACAGCATTTGAAACTACCCCTTTTGTCCATCCGGCGATTTATTCGGATGGAAAGATTCCAAGAGTATTTGCACGAGAAAATCCTTGGGCTGTGGGTACACAACAAGGGTATTACAAACAAGGCGGAAGTAAAATCGAAAGTTTGGTTTCATTAGAACAGGATTTAAAAGGAATTACCCCAGGATTAAAAGCAAAATTTACGTACTCATTTGACTCTTATTCAGAAAATAGAATTGTCCGCGGAAAATCGCCTGATTATTATAATGTGGCAACGCAAAGAGATTTGGATGGAAGTTTGATTCACGGAACTATTCAGGCTTACGGTCAGGAATATTTAGGATATAAAACCGAATCGGCTTTTGGTAACAGACGTATTTATCTGGAAGCCAATACGACTTACAATCGCGCTTTTGGAAAACACGATTTAAGCGGCCTTTTATTATACAATCAGGACAGTTATAATGATGGAACTGCACCTCAGGCTTTTAAACATCAGGGATTAGCGGGAAGAACTTCTTATACATTTGACAAAAAATATGTTGGAGAATTTAATTTCGGATATAATGGATCTGAAAATTTTGCAAAAGGAAATCGTTATGGATTTTTCCCTTCTGTAGCTATGGGATGGATTGCTTCTGAAGAAAAATTCATGGAGCCGTATAAAGACGTTTTCAATAAACTGAAAATTCGCGGTTCTTACGGATTGGTAGGAAATGATAATATTGGTGGAAACAGAAGATTTGCTTATCTGACGACTATTAGTGATAACAACAATTCAGATTACTGGTTCGGTACAGGACAAGGAGTGAAATTTGAAGGAATTGAAGAAGGTCAGATTGGAGTTAATAATCTAACATGGGAGAAAGTTGCGAAAGCGGATATTGGTATCGAATTAGGATTATTCAATTTGATGGATTTGACGGTAGATGTATTTCAGGAAAAGAGAAAAGACATTTTTGTAGAAAGAAATACGGTTCCGACTCAAGCAGGATTTATCAATGCGCCTTGGGCCAATTTCGGAAAAATGGAAAATAAAGGTTTAGAGGTTGGATTTAATTTCAATAAACAAATGACTCCTGATTTCTTTATGAGCTGGCGTTTCAATTTTACTTACGTAGAAAATAAAGTAACAGAAAGAGATGAGGCAGAGGCTGTAAAAGGAACTTATCGTTCTGGAACTGGAATTCAGAATAATACTTTATGGGGCTATATCGCAAAAGGATTGTATACAGATGAAGATTTTTCTTCGCCAGGTGTACTTGCAGCAGGATTGCCGGTACCAACATTTGGAACTTCTTTAAGACCGGGAGACATTAAGTATGAAGACAGAAATGGCGACGGAATGATTAGTGGTCTGGACGAAGGTTTTATTGGCGGAACAACAGATCCACAAATTGTGTATGGTTTTGGAAGTACTTTAAAATACAAACAATTCGATCTTAGCTTTTTCTTTCAGGGAGTTGGTAAGTCGGAAAGAATGATTGGAGGTTCTAATTTTATTCCGGGAAGTGGAACAGGAACTTTAGGAAATATTTATTCTAATTACGAAGACCGATGGACAGAAGAAAATCCAAATCAGGATGTTTTTTGGCCAAGATTGAGTTACGGACCAAATGCCAATAATTCAGTAGCTTCTACATGGTGGAAAAAGGACATGAGTTTCGGTCGTTTAAAAACAATGGAAGTTGGCTATTCCTTGAGTAAAACAGCGGCAGAAAGAATGTATTTACAAGGATTGAGAATTTACATCAGTGGAAATAACCTTTGGTATGTTTCTAATTTTAAACTGTGGGATCCGGAATTGGATACCGGAAATGGTTTGAAGTATCCGTCAACAAAATCAGTCCTTTTCGGATTATCAATTGGACTATAATTTAAAAATTAATCAAAATGAAAAAAATATACATTAGAACAATATTCCTTTTTTTAGGATTATTATTATCGGCATCCTGTTCTGATTATTTGGATAAAGAAAGTGATACCGAACTTACTTTGGACGGTGTTTTTGATAGTAAAACTAAAGCTGAAAACTGGCTGGCTTCCTGCTATTCCAGAATTCCAGACCCTACATGGGGTTATACACGCAGTGTGGGATGGGAAATTTTTGGTGACGATATGACTCCGTCAGAAAGATGGCGTCAATACGACTGGCAGGTAATTCCTTTTATTTTGGGAGACTGGTCTGTAGGCTCACAATGGAGTCCTAGTTACTGGAATAGTCTTCCGCAAAGAATCAGAGAATGTAATATTCTGATCAAAAATATTAAACCCTTACCGGGTCAAAATTTAAATGAAGATGAGGTTCGATTAATGATTGCCGAATGTCGTTTTCTGAAAGCGTATTATTATTCTTTGTTACTAAATACATACGGACCAATTCCTTTTAGTCCAGATGAAATTACACCTGTAAATTACAATCTTTCAGACTTACAAGTGGGACAGACTCCGTATGACGAAATTGTAACTTGGGTTGACAAAGAACTTAGAGAAGTAGAAACTATTTTACCAACATCTTATTCAGATGGAAGAAAGTTCGGTCGTGCCACTTCAATTATGTGTAAAGCCGTTAGGGCAAGAATGCTGCTTTTTGCTGCGAGTCCGTTAGTAAATGGAAATTCAGAATATGCAGGTCATGTAACAAAAGACGGTAAGGCTTTGTTCAGCACTTCTTACGATGCCAATAAATGGAGAATTGCCGCAGATGCCAGTAAAGATTTGATTTTAAGCGCAGAAGCAGCTGGACACAAATTATATACAGAAATGAATTCGGCTGGGAAAATAGATCCATTTTTATCTTGTCAAAATTTGCATCTCGTAGAAACCAGTAAAGGAAATACAGAAGTTTTATTTGCCCGTGTATTTGTAGAATCAGGAGAATATGACAGACACACAGCACCTGGTGGAGCTGGTGGAGCAGGAGGATATGGTGTAACACAATCTTTGGTAGATGCTTTCTTCACTGCAAACGGACTTCCGATCACCGATCCGAATTCTGGATATATTGAAGGAGGATTCTCTGTAAATGATGGATTCTGGACCAACGGCGTAACTAAATTTAACGAAGTAAAAAGTCCGGGACTTGTAACCGTTGCAGGAACTTATAATATGTACTGCAATCGTGAACCGAGATTTTACTTAGCCGTTAATTTTAATAATGCATGGTACACTGACGGGGACAATGCAGGAAAAGATAAAGGAAGAAAATTAGAGTTTTTTAACGGTGCAAAAGACAATAACAATACGCACGATGCACCGCAAAACGGTTATTTGGCCAGAAAAAGAACAGATCCGACAAGAAATCCAACTATTGGATATTTTGCACCACGCCACGGAATTTTATACCGATTAGGAGAAGCCTATTTAAATTATGCAGAAGCATTGAATGAAATAGACCCTGGAAATCCTGAAATTCTGCTTTATTTAAACAGAATTAGAGAAAGAGCTGGCGTAAGAACGTACACGCTTGGCACAACGGATGCACAAAACATTCACGTCGATAATGATCAGGAAAGTTTGAGAAAAGTGATCAGAATGGAAAGACGCGTTGAACTTTGTACAGAAGGAATTCGCTACCATGATTTAAGAAGATGGAAGCTGGCAGAAACGGTTTTGAATGGTCCTTTTTATGGAATGAACTTCAACGGAAAAAATGCGACTGATTTTTACAAAAGAACAGCGTATCAAACCAGAGTTTATAGAAAATCTTTCTACTGGTTCCCAATCTATCTGGCAGAAATCGAGAAAAATCCAAATTTAGTCCAAGCACCTTTTTGGGACAAATAACTAAAAATCAGAACAAAATGAAAAATATAAAAAATATTATCTCATTTCTAATAATGAGTTTGGTTTTTGTCGCCTGTACAGACGGCGGTCTCGAAAACGAAGGCTGGTTGAGAGAACCTAATTTCCCTAATCCGATGACTTTAACGCTTTCCAGCAAAGAAGTAATTTTGAAAAAAGAAAATGAAAGCGCTAATGCCATCACTTTTACGTGGACAAAAGGAAACGATAGAGGAGCAGGAACTACTTTAACGTACTTTTTTCGCATGGACATCGTGGGCAATAATTTTGGTGAAGGTGCCGCTCCCGGAACCAGTACGAACATTACAGAAGAATTGCCTGAAGGAGTTTTTACTAAATCATATACCACGGCACAATTGAATTCTTTATTGTTGAAAAATTTCAAACGTCCAGGCGGAGTAATTACCAATCTTGAAGTTCAGATTATAGCTCAGGTTAATAATAGCAATCAATTTCAATTACCCGAAGTTTCTACTTCTAGTTTTGCGGTTACGAGTTATAGTCCGGGACCATTGCCACTGTTTATGGTTGGAAATGCAATCAGCGGCGGTTGGGATTACAACGCAGGAAGAAGTCTGCCTGAAAAAACAGAAAGAACGATTTATAATTTCGTAGGAGATTTTTCAGTCGGTTCCTTCAAAGTTATTGAAAAAGCAGGAAGCGAATTGCCTTCTTACGATCCGATTGCAGGAAATAAAATTGTGTACAACAC
>NZ_CAMLIX010000199.1 GCF_946479975.1 uncultured Flavobacterium sp. | reverse complement strand
GAACTTTGTGTTTTATTTAGTTCAGTATTAAAAAACTTTACGCTCTTTGCGATAAAAACTACAAGCAAAAACAGACACGATAACTTTATTGGTATAGTTACGCAAAGTACGCGAAGATTTTTTTAGAGTTATTAAAATGAAAAGTTCGCAAAGCTTTCTGAGTACAAAGCTTTGCGAACTTAATACTTAGACACCGTTTAGAATCCTAATAAATATCTTAGCGAACTTTGCGGTGAAACTACAAGCAAAAACAAACCCAATAACTTTTCAGCCATTGGGTTCATTACCAAACTTAAACTTATTTAACTCAAAAAAAACTTATTTATCGATTGGAGAAAATTTTACAGCTGTTCCTCCGCCAGCGGCCAATTTGAGGTTTAATACGGTTTTGCTGTTTACTTTTTGTTTCGAGATCGTAACCGGATACGGATTTGTTTTATAATTTGCCCCTGCTCCGTCTGCGTAAATTATGGCTTCGTATTCTTTATCTTTATCTAAAAACGAAAGTGCAACTTTTAAATCTCTTGCATTTCTATTTGTTATTGAACCTAAGTACCAATTTTTCTCTTCCCAATCTTTGCGAACGATTGTGGTGTATTCGCCAATTTTAGAATCTAAAACTTTGGTGTCAGACCAATTGCAAGGAACATCCTTTATGAATTGAAATTCTGGTTTTCCCTCATAATTTTCTGGTAAATCTGAAGCCATTTGCAACGGACTAAAAATGATTACATACAACGCCAATTGATTCGCAAAAGTAGTCTGTACTTTAGCTCCCGAAGGTGTTTTATAATCAAAATTGAAATTACCCGGAGTATAATCAAAAGGTCCAGAGAGCATTCTAGTAAACGGCAGAGTTGTTAAATGCTCTGGCGTATTTCCTCCGTCTGCAGACCACGCATTATATTCCTGACCGCGTCCGCCTTCCTGTGACATGAAGTTCGGATAAGTACGCTGTAAACCCGTTCCTTTCATTGGTTCATGGTTGTCAATCATAATATGATATTTGGCCGCCGTTTCGATTACTTTTCTGTAATGACGTGCTCCATACTGACTGTCGTGCCATTCTTTTTTATCCAAAAATTTGTTTACATATCCTGTTTTAACCGAATTAACTCCCATTTTTTGATACAGTTTAAAAGCATCTTCCAACTGGTTTTCATAATTTTTAGTTGCTCCTGCTGTTTCATGATGTCCAATTAAACGAACATTTTTCATTGCCGCATATTTGGTAATTTCTTCCAAATTAAAATCTGGATAGGCTTTTGTAAAACTAAAAGCAGAACCGTCGGCTGTCCAGTCGCCGTCCCAGCCTTCATTCCAGCCTTCGACTAAAACACCGTCGAAATTATTTTTAGCGGCAAAATCAATGTATTCTTTAGTATTTTTTGTGGTTGCACCATGTTTCGGTCCTTGTCCCCAAGTAAATTTTTCTAAATGCATTCCCCACCAAATTCCGATGTATTTTGACGGCGTAATCCAAGAGAGATCTTCAATCTTTGAAGGTTCATTTAAATTCAGCATAATCGTTGAAGTTGCCACTTCGCCAGGGTTTTTACCCAGTACAATAGTTCTCCAAGGCGTTTTAAATGGCGTTTCTGCATATACTTTTACACCATCAGCCCACGGCACTAAATCACTTTTGTATTGTTTGTCTGTTGTTTTTAAAAGCGTCATTGAAGCAAAATCGGTTAGATTCGCTTCGTGAATCGCAACATACAATTTGTCTTTGGTTTCAAAAGTTGCCGGCGTATTAATAGTGTCGGTTTTACTCATTAAAGTTTTGCGATATTCGCTTTCGTAATAACTGTTTTCGCGGTGAACAGGAATCCACCAAACTTCGTTATTGTCTTTAAAAGTAAACTGCGTTACTTCGTTGGAGATTTTGACTTTTCCTAAATGAGGCTGTTTTGGAAATTCATATCGAAATCCGACGCCATCATCAAAAACCCTGAAAATAATATCAACCAAACGCTCCTCACCTTTTGCTTCTTTTAAATGAACAATCAATTGATTGTGATGATCCCTCACTTTTTTGAATTCGCCCCAAGGCTGTTCCCAAGTTTGATCTGCTGCTTTTTCTTCCGTGGAAACGACTTCAAAACCATCAGTCATTTTAGCGATTCCTTGAAATTCAAACCCCATGAGAGATGGCTCTATAACCGACTTTCCGTTAGAAGAAAAACTATATTGCGGCTGTCCAGAAGAAGTTAATTCAAAAGTTAATTCGGAGATTTTTTCAGGCGAACTGATTTTATACGTTTTTTTAGTACCGCAGGCAAAAAGCAGCATTGATGCCAGTGCCACTATACAGTATCTATATTTTTTGTTTTTCATTATTTAATTGGTATTAATTACAGCTCTATTTAATTTCGCTTAGTATTTGTTTTGCTTTTGCTGACTGCATCGAAACAAAATAATTAAACGCCTGATCTAGTTTTTTCTGCGCCTCTGCATTTCCTTTTTTCTGCACGCGTAATTCATACAATTTGCTGATATCTGGAAATATACTTTCGGTACTTTTTACTCCGGCAAAACTTTTTATTTTTTCAATGAATGAATATCCGAATTCAACTGTTGGTTCAATCATAGTTCCTTCTCCGAAATCATTCCATGTAATGAGCTGTATATAATTTACATTGGCATTTTTAGCAAGTGTAAGTGTTTCATCTAAAGTTGCTCCGTTTTTATGATCGATGGTCCAGCCAATTGCTGCTCCGCCTCCACCTTCGGCATAAAAATCTTTAAAACCTGGATAAACACTTCCCATTGCAACGCCTAATTTTGGTTTTGTATTGGTATAGAAATTAGTCAAGAAACTATTGTCTTTGTACACCCACGCATACTCGCCAGAAGCATTGTCTCCAGCTTTTACAGAATGATCCCAAAGCGTCAGGAAAGTTGGTTTTGTTGTTAAAGTATTGAAGACATTCGTCCATTCTGCTGGTGTCTGCAAAACAATTGGACCGAAATTCATCAACAGTGGTTTGCCATTAATTTTAATATAATTAGCATCAGTAAAATAATTATTTTGTACATAAGCCAAATCTGTTTTTGCGGCGCTGGTTACCGAAATTGCTTTTCCAGCATTAACAACATTCGTCAAAAATCGATCTTCGTACACGATTGCATATTCTAAACCTACTTTATCCAGCATTGCAATTAACTGTTCTGTATTTTCTTTGACCATTCTATAATCGTTTACATCGTAAGTGCCGTACCAATCAATTAGAATTCCATCAATTCCTGAATATTTCATTAGCAATAAATGATTTTCAATCACATTTTTATCGCCTGAGTGATAAGGTCCAATCAGCGGATAATAATAAGATGCAATTTCTCTGCGCCCGTTTGCCCCTATAGTATTCGGATTTTTGTTTGCCATTGTCCAATGGAATCCCCATTTTTTATCAGCACTGCTTTCGTTGGTTTCAAACCACGGCATATAATGCATGTAAATTTTGGTGCTGTTGGTTTTCTCAATCGCAACAGGTGCTGTTTTTTCTGGTTCTGTTGGTTTATCTGAACCTTTGTCATCGCTGCTGCAACCAGCAACCATCACAATATTCATTAAACCAAAAACCAATGATGTGATATATCTTTTCATATTGATGTATTATTTTTAGAACTAATCATAAAAAGTTCATTTTTTAAAGACTTAGAAATAGTCCCAGAGGGACGAAATATTTATAGAAAAGTATCTAGACCAACACAAGAACCCCAGCGGGGTGAAATATTATCTTAAGGTATCACTCCTACGGAGCTTTTTTTTTATACTATCTAATTATCCTATAAATATTTAGCTCCTATGGAGCTGTTTTTTATTTTGCATCTTGAAAAATATCTATTATAAATACTTAAAAATATGTCAGCCTTCCACGACTAACCAACATGGAAGACTGACATTCTAGTAACCTAATTTGGGTACCCAGGATTTTGTTTTAAGTTTTTATTTGTTGTTAAAACCGTACTTGGAATTGGGAAAATTGCTCTGTATTTTTCAGTTGTTCCTTTTTCCCACCATGCTAAAAAGAATGTTCCAAAACGAATATTATCTGTTCTTCTTCTTCCTTCAAATGTGAATTCTTTCAACAATTCTTTGTCTATGAAAGCAAGATCAATTGTTGCCGGCATTTCTTCTCCCGCACGCGCTGTTACCTGCTGTAAAAATGGTCTGGCTAAATCTGGTGAACCTAAACGAACGTAACATTCTGCCTGCATCATTAAAATTTCTGCATAACGAATTAAGACAAAATCATGATCGCGTTCCCATTGTTCTCCGGCTTTCATTTCGTATTTTGCTAAACGAACTCCTTCGTTTTCTTTGGCATCTGCCAAGCTTGTCAAATTCTCTGTATAAGTAAGCGGTTCTCCATTATCCATCATAATTACAGAACCAGTCGCCAGATTGATTTGATCGCCTGCGAGCATGCATTTTTTTCTTTTGTCTGTGTCTGCAAAAGTCGAATATACTCCTGGCTGTGCGCACATTCCGTTGGCGCTCCAAGGATAATTTCCTGTTGGCGAAATCGCTAGTTTTTGATTGTAATGTGCAGACATTGAATTCATATAGTTTCCTACTGTTCCTGCTTTTGAATCGTACGGAATTGCAAAAATAATTTCAGATGAATTCTGATTTTCAGTAGCAAAATTGGCAAAGAAATCTGGCGTTAAACTATAACCCGTTACTTTCTGGCACATGTCTAAACAATCCTGCCAGCGCGCTACGCCAATAAATGCTTCAGAGTTAAGGTACAATCTTGCTAGAATAGCATACGCAACATTTTTAGTCAATTTAGAATACACCACATTACCATTTAAGTGCGGAATTGCCTCTGTCAATTCTTTTTCAACAAAATCATAAACCTGTTTTCTAGTCGAATTTGTTGGAAGATCGGTATCTTCAAAATTGGTTACGATTGGCACATTTCCAAATAAATCCAAAAGATTGTAGTAATAATAAGCTCTTAACGCTTTTAATTCTGCAAAGATTGGTTCTTTCGCTTTTTCAGTCAAAGACGATTTATTGATTTGATAAATAATCGCATTAATCTTTGCAATTCCGGTATAGTTATAACGCCAAGCCGAAAGAATCATTCTGTTGTCTGCCTTCCAAGTGTGTTTTTGAGCATCTTGATATTGTCCGCCATCGTACCAGTTGGTTCCTCTTGTTGGGATTGTAGCTTCATCTGAAACCACTTCATTCAAAAAGAAAACATACTCGCAGGTTGGATAATTATTCGAAATCGGATCAGCAAATCCTCTTAACGAAGAATAAGCTCCACCTACCAACGCATCAATTTCCTTAGTTGTATTTCCGAACTGTCCATCTTCTACCTGATCATACAACTGTTCGTTCAAATCAGTACATGATACCGTAAAAAGCATGCTTAAAAGTAGTGCTGCTGTTATTTTGATTTTCATTTTTAATATTTTATGGTTATCAATTCGCTTAATTATTCAGCGTAAAATTTAGTCCAACAGAAATCGTAGTTGGTCGAGGATAATTGTTGTACCTGTCAATTCCAGGCGCAGACAATCCAGTCTGATCGATTACTCCGGTTTGGTTAATTCCGTCCTGAGCATTTAAGCCAATTTCTGGATCTACACCTTTGTAACTTGTAAATACGAAAAGATTTTCTCCCATTACATAGAATCTCACTTTTGATTTTTTGAATTTTAAAGGCATTGTATAACCAAGAGATAAGGTTTGTAATCTGAAGAAAGAAGCATCTTCGATCCAATAATCTGAATATTTTGGAGCAGATGTAATACCGCTGTTCAAGAAATCATCTGGTACATTAAACGCTGGTAATCTGTTTGGATCATTCAACATCATGTTTGTCGCGTTTAAAGCTTTCTGGCCAAACATTCCGTAACCTGAAATTCCAAGATCAAAATTTCCGTAAGTAAAATTCATTCCAATACCTAAAGTCAAATCGGGCTGAATGTTTCCTAAATCTCTTTTATCTGCATCTACCAAAGCGCTTTCTGCCACTACTTCATTCGCAGCATTGTAGTACTGAATTTTTCCATCTGCATCTAAACCAGCATTTTTGAATCCCCAGAAGGTTCCAACAGGATATCCTTCTGCAATAATTTGAGAATATTGTCCAGACATTCCAGCTAAACCGTGAAGCGATCCGCTGTAAATAACATCTGTTTTATAAGTTGGGTTTGAAAGTTTTTCAATTTTTTGAACGTTATGTCCCAATGTTAAATTCGCATTCCAATTGAATTTATCTCCTTTTATGATGTCAGCATTTAAAGTCAATTCTACTCCTTTGTTAGACATTTCTCCAACGTTAGCCAGCATCGTTCCTACCAAGTATGGCGGTTGAGGAACTTCATAGGTATATAATAAATCTTTTGTTGTTTTAGAATAATACTCAAAAGATCCTGTAATTCTGTTGAAAAGTCCGAAATCGAAACCAACATTTATTTGTTGTGTAGATTCCCATTTTAAATCAGGATTCGGATTCTGTTTTGGCGAATAAGCCAAACTCCACGTTTTTGTAACTGGATCATAATAACTATCATTTCCAACTCCTAAGATTGAAAGCGATTTGTACTCTCCAATTCCATCCTGATTTCCTGTAACTCCGTAACCCACTCTAAGTTTTAAGTTGTCTAACCAGGTTTTTGAAGATTCCATAAATTCTTCATTTGAAATTCTCCACGCTGCAGAAGCAGAAGGAAAAGTTCCCCATTTATTATTTTCTCCAAAACGGCTAGATCCGTCACGTCTTACAGTTGCTGTCAGCAAATATTTCCCGTCGTAACCGTAATTTGCACGAGCATAAAATGAAACTAAATTTGATTTTCCTTTGTATGAATAAACATCGCCCAAACGATAATTGTAACCTGCTCCTAAATTATTATAACCAAAAGCATCGGTAACAAAACCACCTCTTTGTGCTCCAAAACCTTGATAAATATTTTCTAAATAAGAATATCCAGCCAAAGCTCCGATGTTATGTTTATCAATAATTTTACTGTAATTCACATACAATTCGCCTTGTGCATTGGTAAATTCTGCATAATTTCTTTGAGCAAAACCACCTTCTGTTTGTCCTTCCATAACGGCGTAAGATGGTTTGTATGTACCGCCTTTTACCGCATTATGTTCTAATGAAATATTAGCTGTTGCTGTAAAATCATTCAGGAATTTTACATCTGTTTTAAAATAACCTAAAAGTCTGTGTCTTTCGCTATCAAAAGTTCTGTTGGTTAAAATCTCAACTGGATTTTGATAAATATTTCCAGTTACTTCGCTAAATTCTCCGTTTGAATTATAAACCGGAATTGTTGGATTTAAGTTGTACGCTCTTTCAAAAATTCTGTAATCAATTGGGTGCCATTTGTCAATATTGGCAAACAATCCCATATCAAATTTTACCGCTTTATTATCGCCTAAAAATTGGTAAGCACTAACGTTTCCGCTTAATCTTTCAAGACCAGATTTTTTGATAACGCCTTCATTATTTAAGTACGAAAGTGAAGTTCTAAATCCGCTGTCTGCTTTTCCAGAATTGATACTCAAAGTATGAGATTGAGAAATCGCAGTTTGTTCAATAGCTTTCTGCCAATTCGTGTTACCACCATAATCTACAGCATCTGTATTTCCTGTCTGACGAATATAACCTCTCCACTGATTTGCAGATAAAAGATCTAAATTATCGGTAACATAACCGATACTTGATAAACCGCTGTACGTTACCGAAACGCCTTTTGTTCCTGATTTAGTCGTAATCATAATGACTCCGTTTGCTCCACGAGAACCGTAAATTGCAGTTGCCGAAGCATCTTTTAAAACATCAACCGATTTAATATCTGAAGGCTGTACCACGTTGATATCTACACCCGCAATTCCATCCACGACAATAAGCGGACTGTTACTTGCTGTTAAAGAAGTTCCTCCGCGTAGACGGATTGTAGAACCTGCAGCAGGATCTCCAGAAGGACGAATGATATTTAAACCCGCCACTTTTCCTTGTAAAACTTGTTCTGTTGATGAAATTGTTCCTTTTACCAGATCATCTGCTCCAACTGTAGAAATTGCTCCAGTCAGATCTGATTTTTTTACTTTTCCGTACCCTACAGAAACAACTTGAACTTCTGCCAAAGCATAACCATCATTTTGAAGACGAACCTCATAAGTATTATTTCCCGTAATCTGAATTTTCTGAGTTGTTGCTCCAATAAACGAAACTTCGATTGCACTTCCTACGGCTACTTGAAAACTAAATTTCCCGTCAAAATCTGTTGTAGTTCCGTTTTTTGTTCCTACTTCAATGATAGAAGCTCCAGGCAAAACCGTTCCCGTATTATCATAAACGGTTCCTGAGATTTGTTTTTTCGTCTGCGCGAATGTACCGGCAGATAGAAAAAGCATAAATATCATCAATACCGCTCCTTTAGCAGTCCACATTTGATGCAGGACGCTTTTTTTATTTTTACTATTCATTAGAATTGGTGTTTTAATTTAATAGTGAATTATTTATCTAAAGTTTTAAGCGGAATCATGGTGTCCGAAATCGTTTTGTCTTTGTTGTCCTTTACCAAAACATGAATTTCATTTAAATTTGAAATCCCATTTAGTTCTGAAACTAAATTGACAAAACCTTTGATTTCTGCTGTTCCTCCAGAAAACTCACCTGAGAATGTTTTTGCGCCTGCCGTAATGGTGTAAATTAATTTGTTTACCCCTACTTCATTATTTTTTCTAGACATTCCAAGAAAATCTTTTTGACTGATTTGCAATGGAAAAAAGCTGAAACTTGGCG
>NZ_CAMLIX010000198.1 GCF_946479975.1 uncultured Flavobacterium sp. | reverse complement strand
CAAGGCGCTCAAATTAATATCAGTAATAGTATCGCTGTTCGTCATCCTTTTTCTTCGGATATTTCTGGTTCAAGATGTTTCGAGGTCGATTCATACGAAAAAGTGGCCACTACAGACATGACCAAAAAAATGACCAAAATAAATGCAAGCAATATTACTTTAGTTAATTTAGAAGAAAACAATCAAGGTTTGGTAAAAGAAGCGGCTTACATTAAAGAAAATACTTTTTTTAACTTGACAAATAGTGTTGTTTCTGGATTTGAACCTTTTGTTTTATTAGAAGGAAATATCGGAAATGGAGAAGCTAATTTATCTAAAATCACCTTTAAAAATGTTATCGTAAATAATTGCAAAGGCGAAATTGAAAGCGAATCTGCCAGCAATACTCCTGGAATAAAAAGTTACTATAGCAATCCTGTAAACGACATAAATTTTACAAAAATGAAGCTTAATGAATTATTTTCGCTTCCAAATATCAAAGGAAATCCAGATTTTAGATTAAATGTAAACAACACGATAGCAATTGGTAATTAAAGAGTTGGTATAGTAAGCTTGAATAAAATTTAACAAATTTTACTATTTCGAAAAGATTTTTTTCAAAATTTATATACTCCAATTCAAATTACATTTATATCTTTGTCACAACAAAAAAAGAAATGAGAACATTATTAAACAATTCTTGGTGGTGGAGCAATTTACGTCAGACGTCGTGAACGAAGCTTCCTATGGTATTGTTAAAACTATAAATTTAAAGGGCTTGTCATCACGACAAGCCCTTTTTTTTGGACCAATTTGAAATTAAAATAACAAACAACATAAAACTAAATATTTTGAAACCTTTTATTCTTAATACACATTACAAACAAATTCTTGCTGACACAGTTACACCAGTGAGTATTTATTTTAAAATTAGAGATAAATTCCCAAACAGTTTATTGCTAGAAAGTAGTGATTATCATGGAAATGACAACAGTTTCTCATACATCTGCTGTAATCCAATTGCTACCATCAAAATTGAAAATGAAGTAATTTCTAAAACTTTTCCTGATGGAACTTCAGAGAAAATAAATATTGATGCTTCGACGAATATTCCCCAGGTAATTCAGGAATTTTCAAGTCAGTTTAAATCAGAAAAAAATGATTTTAAATTTATAAATAATGGGCTTTTCGGATATATTTCTTATGATGCTGTTCGTTATTTTGAAAAAGTTTCAATTGCTAAAAAAGACAATGCAACGGCAATTCCAGATGTTTTTTATGCAGTTTACCAAAATATTATTGCAATCAATCACTTTAAAAATGAAGCTTATATTTTCTGCCACAGTCTTGACGGAAAAAATAATATTGCAGAAATAGAGCAATTGTTGCAATCTAGAAATATTGCTTCTTATAAATTTTCTAAAGAAGGCGAAGGTTTCTCAAACTTAACCGATGAAGAATTTAAACAAAATGTGGCTTTAGCCAAAAAACACTGTTACCGTGGCGATGTGTTTCAATTGGTTCTTTCCCGCCGATTTACGCAAGGTTTTAAAGGAGACGAATTTAATGTTTATAGAGCTTTAAGAAGTATTAATCCTTCTCCGTATTTGTTCTTTTTCGATTATGGAGATTTCAAAATATTTGGGTCTTCGCCCGAAGCACAAATTATCGTAAAAGATAGAAAAGCCGAAATTCATCCAATTGCCGGAACTTTTAAAAGAACTGGAAATGACGAACGTGATGCACTTTTAGCAAAAGAACTTTCGGAAGATAAAAAAGAAAATAGCGAACACGTAATGTTGGTCGATTTGGCAAGAAATGATTTAAGCCGAAACGGACACGATGTAAACGTTGAAAAATATAGAGAGGTTCAGTTTTTCTCTCACGTAATTCACTTGGTTTCAAAAGTTACGGGACATTTACACGATAAAGCAACCACAATGCAGGTTGTGGCAGATACTTTTCCAGCAGGAACTTTGAGTGGCGCACCAAAACACAGAGCGATGCAGTTAATTGAAGACTGCGAAAAAACAAACCGTAATTTTTACGGAGGCGCAATCGGTGTTATGGATTTTGACGGAAACTTTAATCACGCGATAATGATTCGGACTTTCCTTTCTAAAAATCATCAATTGCATTGTCAGGCAGGTGCCGGAATCGTAGCAAGTTCTGACGAAGAAAGCGAAATGCAGGAAGTTTACAATAAGTTAAGAGCATTGAATACAGCGCTTGAAATGGCAGAGAATATTTAGTAAACAGTCACAGTTTTCAGTCGCAGAACTTGAAACCTGAAACTTGAAACCTGAAACTTGAAACAATTAACCTTAAACTATAAACCATGAAAGAAGCAGTATCCATTTTAATTTTAATCATTACGATGACATCTTGCAACTCAGAAAAAAAGCACAATCCGATTGAAGGAACTTGGCGTCTTATTTCAGCTGAAACTACCGAGAAAGATTCAAGCTTTTCGACTTTCAATCCAAAAACAAAAATGATTAAAATTATAAACGAAACACATTTTGCTTTTTTCAATCATGATTTAAAAAACGGAAAAGATTCAACAAGTGCAGTATTTTTTGGCGGAGGCGGAAAATACACTTTAAAAGATAGTACATATACAGAAAATCTAGAGTTTTTTAATAACAGACAATGGGAAAACAACAAATTTGAATTTACTGTAAAAGTTCAAAATGACACATTGATTCAGAAAGGAATCGAAAAAGTAGAAAAATTAGGAATTAATAGAATCATTACTGAAAAGTATATTCGAGAGAAATAAAAATTTAGTTGCCAGTCTCAGTTTCAGTTTTCAGCAAAAAACTTAGCAACCTAGACCTTAGCAGCTTAGCAACTTTAAAAAAAATGAAAAAAATATTAGTTATAGACAATTACGATAGTTTCACTTACAATTTAGTGCACTATTTAGAAGATTTAAACTGTGAAGTTACCGTTTACAGAAACGATGAATTTGATATTGATGAAATTGCATCTTTCGAGAAAATATTACTTTCGCCAGGTCCTGGAATTCCAGATGAAGCGGGTTTATTAAAAGCAGTAATCGAAAAATACAGTCCGACAAAAAGTATTCTTGGAGTTTGTTTAGGACAACAAGCAATTGGGGAAGTTTTTGGCGGAACACTTTCAAACCTTGATAAAGTATATCACGGCGTTGCTACAAATGTAAAAACAGTAGTTTCAGATGAAATTTTGTTTGAAGGTTTAGGAAATGAATTCGAAGTTGGAAGATACCACTCTTGGGTTGTAGATGCCAATTTACCAGAAGATTTAGAAGCAACTTCTGTTGACGAAAACGGACAAATTATGTCTTTACGCCATAAAAATTACGACGTAAGAGGCGTTCAGTTTCACCCAGAAAGCGTTTTAACGCCAAACGGAAAAAGGATTTTAGAGAATTGGATAAAAAGCTAGTATTCAGTGTTCAGAATTTTTAGTATTCAGTCACAGTTTACAGTCACAGTAAAAAACTTAGAATCTTAGTATCTCAGAACCTTAGCAACTTAAAAAAAAATGAAAACAATATTAAACAAATTAATCAATCACGAGGTGCTTACAAAAGAAGAAGCAAAGAACGTATTGATTAATATCTCCAGCGGTCAGTATAATCCGAGTCAGATTTCGGCATTTTTGACTGTTTTTATGATGCGCAGCATTACAATTGATGAACTTTCTGGCTTTCGCGAAGCTTTATTAGAATTATGTGTCCGCGTTGATTTATCAGCTTACAACACAATCGATTTGTGCGGAACTGGTGGTGATGGAAAAGATACTTTCAACATTTCTACTTTAGCATCGTTTGTTTCAGCTGGAGCTGGAATCAAAGTTGCAAAACACGGAAATTACGGCGTTTCATCTATTTCTGGATCGAGCAACGTAATGGAAAAAATGGGAATAAAATTCAGCAACGATTCTTCGTTTCTAGAAAAATGTATCGATCAAGCTGGAATCTGCGTTTTGCACGCTCCATTATTTCACCCAGCAATGAAAAATGTTGGGCCTATTAGAAAAGAACTGGCGGTAAAAACATTCTTTAATATGTTGGGACCAATGGTAAATCCAGCATTCCCACAGAATCAATTGGTGGGAGTTTTCAACTTAGAATTGGCAAGAATGTATGCGTATTTATACCAAAATACCAATACCAATTTTACGATTTTACATTCGCTTGACGGATACGATGAAATCTCTTTAACTGGCCCAACCAAAACAATTTCTAATCATTTAGAAGGAATGTTGAATCCAGAAGATTTTGGGGTTCGTCTTTTATCTCAAACCGAAATTGAAGGCGGAAAAACAATTGAAGAATCGGCTGAAATTTTCACTAATATCATTTCAGGGAAAGGGAACGAAGCACAAAATAATGTAGTTTGTGCAAATGCTGCAATGGCAATTGCAACCGTTACAAAATGTTCTCCAAAAGAAGGATTTGAACTGGCAAAAGAAAGTTTATTATCAGGAAAAGGACATCAGGCATTGAAGAAATTACAAGAATTAAGTAAATAAAAACTAACACAAATTTCACGAATTAGCACTAATAACATTTGCGCCTTTGTGACTTTGTGGCAAAACAACACAACATGAATATCCTTGATAAAATAATAATAGACAAAAAACAAGAAGTGATTTTGAAGAAATCAATTATTCCGGTTTCTCAGTTGGAGGCTTCTGTGTTTTTTGGAAAACAGACGATTTCTCTTAGTCAGAAATTGAGAGAAAGTAATTCTGGAATTATTGCAGAACACAAACGCCGTTCTCCTTCAAAATCAATTATCAACAATAATTTTACAGTTGAAGAAGTGGTAAAAGGTTACGAAAATGCTGGTGCGTGCGGAATTTCAGTTTTAACCGACGGAAAATATTTCGGTGGATCTCTTGACGATTTACTTTTAGCGAGAGCTTCTGTAAATATTCCACTTTTGCGAAAAGAATTTATTGTTGATGAATATCAAATTTTGGAAGCAAAAGCACACGGAGCCGATTTGATTTTATTAATCGCAGCGGTTTTAACACGCGAAGAAATCAAATCATTATCTGAATTTGCTAAAAAATTAGGTTTAGAAGTCTTGCTTGAAGTTCATAATCAAGAAGAGTTAGAAAAATCAATTATGCCCACTTTAGACATGATTGGCGTTAACAACAGAAACCTAAAAACATTCGAAGTAAGTCTGGATTTCAGCAAAGAATTGGCATCTCAAATTCCGAACGATTTTGTAAAAGTATCCGAAAGCGGTATTTCATCAATCGAAGCCATTCAAGAACTTAAACCTTACGGCTACAAAGGTTTTTTAATTGGAGAAAACTTCATGAAAACCGAGAATGCTGGACAGGCTGCAACAGAATTTATTAAACAGTTATAAAAAGTTGCCACAGATTCCACAGATTAAAAGGATTTTTTAATCTGTGAAAATCCTTTAATCTGTGGCAAAAAAACAAAACAAAGCTTTGCGAACTTAGCGTTTGGAACATCATCAAAAACAAAAAACCTTAGCGCACTTTGCGTTAAAAAACACACAACAAAAATGAAACTCAAAATATGCGGCATGAAATATCAAGAAAACATCCTCGAAGTAGGCGCTCTCCTACCCGATTATATGGGATTTATTTTCTGGGAAAAATCCGCTAGATATTGCAACGGGAATGTTCCCGAATTGATCAAAACCATCAAAAAAGTAGGCGTTTTTGTCAATCAAAGTCAAGAAGAAATTCTAGAAAAAGTCGAAAAATACAATTTACAAGCCGTTCAATTACACGGAGAAGAATCAGTCGAATTTATATCAGAATTAAAAAAAGAATTACCCAAGAAAATCGAAATTATCAAAGTATTTTCAGCCGATGAAAATTTTGATTTTGAAGTCATAAAACCTTTTGAAGAAGTGGCAGATTATTTTCTGTTTGACACCAAAGGAAAACTACCAGGAGGAAACGGAACAACTTTCGACTGGACAATATTAAAAAAATACAATTCGAAAAAGCCTTTCTTTTTAAGCGGCGGCATCGGAATGAACGAATTAAAAGCCATTGAAGAAATCTCAAAAACCAATTTACCCATTTATGCTGTCGATGTAAATAGTAAATTTGAAATCGAACCAGGGCTGAAAAACAGAAATCTATTAAGCAATTTCAAACGAAAATTTGATGTTGCCAACTTTTAAAATTTAAATAAAATGAGTTTTAACGTTAACGAAAAAGGATATTACGGAGAATTTGGAGGCGCTTTTATTCCAGAAATGTTATATCCAAATGTAGAAGAACTGCGTCAGAAATACTTAAGTATTATGGACGAACCAGATTTTAAAGCTGAGTTCAACCAATTACTGAAAGATTATGTAGGACGCCCGAGTCCGTTGTATTTTGCAAAGCGTTTATCTGAAAAGTATAACACCAAAGTGTACCTAAAAAGAGAAGATTTAAATCATACTGGAGCACACAAAGTAAACAACACCATCGGGCAGATTTTACTTGCAAAACGTCTAGGCAAAAAAAGAATTATTGCCGAAACCGGTGCAGGTCAACACGGCGTAGCTACAGCAACAGTTTGCGCTTTAATGGGAATTGAATGTATCGTGTACATGGGCGAAATCGACATTGCGCGTCAGGCGCCAAACGTGGCACGTATGAAAATGTTAGGTGCAGAAGTTCGTCCGGCACTTTCGGGTTCAAGAACCTTAAAAGACGCTACAAACGAGGCAATCCGCGACTGGATTAACAATCCTGTTGACACGCATTACATCATCGGATCTGCCATTGGACCGCATCCTTATCCAGATATGGTAACGCGTTTTCAGAGCATTATTTCTGAGGAAATCAAATGGCAGTTAAAAGAAAAAGAAGGACGTGAAAATCCTGATTATGTAATCGCTTGTATCGGTGGCGGAAGTAATGCTGCTGGAACTTACTATCACTTTTTACACGAACCAGAGGTTGGCATTATCGCGGTTGAAGCAGCAGGAAAAGGTGTTGACAGCGGTCACAGTGCAGCAACCAGTAAATTAGGAAAAGTTGGTGTTATTCACGGTTGCAAAACCCTTTTAATGCAGACTCAAGACGGACAAATTACAGAACCCTATTCTATTTCTGCAGGATTAGATTATCCTGGAGTTGGCCCTTTGCACGCGCATTTAGCACAAAGCGGACGCGGCGAATTTTTCTCTGTAACCGATGATGATGCTATGAATGCAGGGCTGCAATTGACAAAATTAGAAGGAATTATTCCAGCCATAGAAAGTGCTCACGCCTTTGCCGTCTTAGACCAGAAAAAATTTAAACCTACAGATGTTGTAGTAATCAGCCTTTCTGGACGTGGCGATAAAGATTTAGATAATTATATAGATTACTTTAAATTGTAATAAAAGTTGTAATTTGGGCGTTCCCTACGGTCGGGCTGTCCGCTATATCTTTTTATTTTTAAAGAAAAAATAAAAAGGATGCCGCTCCCATCCCTAACGCTAACAAATAACGAGAAAAATCATAATTATGGAACTATTATTCTCATACGGAACAATAAGATCAAAACAAATTCAAATGCAGATTTTTAATAAAGTTTTAGTTGGATCTCCAGATCAAATACTAGGCTTTAAACTAAAAAGTTTGCAAATAGAAGAAGAATTTGGAATGGCAGATTACGTTGTTGCAGTACCTAGTGAAAATCTTGAAGATGTTATACATGGTGCCGTTTTTGAAATTTCTAATTCAGAATTGTTAAAAGTAGATCAGTTTGAGTCTATTTCATACAAAAGAGTTCAAGTCAAACTTCAATCAGGAAGAACGGCTTGGATTTACACCGAAAATAAATAATCGAAAATGATTTTAGCGACAGCGCAAACAAAACCAGACAGACACAATATCGAAGCTAATTTATTAGATCATTATCGGCTTGTTGAATTGGCAGTAGAAAATGGAGCAGATTTAATTGTATTTCCCGAAATGTCCATAACTGGATATGAAAGGGCTGATGCTGAGCCTCTAGCTTTTACAAAAGACGATTCGAGAATCGATCATTTAAAAGAATTGGCAGTAAAGCATACTATCATCATTGTTGCTGGTGCACCAATCAAGATTGAATCTGAAATGTATATTGGTCAGTTTGTTATTTCTCCAAAATCGGTTTCAATTTATACGAAACAGTTTTTGCACGAAGGAGAAGATGAATATTTTGATGCTACATTCGATTATAATCCTATGATTACAATTGAAAATCAGAATGTTTCTTTTGCAATTTGTGCTGATATTGACAATCCGCTGCATCCGGAAAATGCGAAGAAGAAAGAAACTGATATTTATATCGCTAGTATTTTCTTTTCTCCAAATGGAATTCCGAATGCATATCGAGATTTGCAAAATTACGCTCAAAAACATGAAATGAATGTTTTGATGTCGAACTTTAGCGGCAAATCTTGGGGATATCCTTCAGGCGGAAAAAGTGCTTTTTGGAACAATAAAGGAGAATTAATTGGTCAAATGAATGATTCTGATTCCGGATTATTATTAGTGGAAAACAATAATGATAATTGGACGAGAAAAATCGTTACTTTTTAGTTCCTGCAAGGTTTTTAAAACCTTGTAGGTATAATTGAATCACTTAAAAAACATAAAGACCTACAAGGTTTTGAAAACCTTGCAGGAGCAAAACAAACTACAACATAAACAAAAAATACCTAACAGGTTTTTAAAACCTGTTAGGACAAAAAATATTAAAATGAACAGAATAACTCAGAAATTACAAGAAGATAAAAAGATACTTTCTATTTATTTCTCTGCTGGATATCCAAACTTAAACGATACCGTGCAGATTATTCAGGATTTAGAAAAAAACGGCGTTGATTTAATTGAAATTGGTCTTCC
>NZ_CAMLIX010000197.1 GCF_946479975.1 uncultured Flavobacterium sp. | reverse complement strand
CCAAAAGAAGTGTCAGAATACTTGTAAGCTGCATAATCATCTGGTTTTTGATGATGATCAATCATTATAAACGTAGCCGAAAGCTTGTTTAGTGTATGTTCCATTTCACCTGTACGGTGAAAAGCATTAAAGTCAAGTGTAAAAATTAACTCTGCATCTTGTAAAATCTTGGTACAGTTTTCAGTATCTTTTTCAAATATCTTAACGGTTTCAGATCCTGGAAGCCAAGCTAGAAAATTAGGGAAATCATTTGGCGCAATAACGGTTGCCTGATGATTGTTTTTTATTAAAAAATGGTATAATCCTAATGTAGAACCCATTGCGTCGCCATCTGGTCCTCGGTGTGGAATGATGACAATTTTCTTTGGGGTCGCGAGTAATAATTGAATCGCTTGAATGTCTTGTATTTTCATAGTGTGCGAATTTACATTTTTTTAATGTAATGCTGAAAATAATTTTAGTAATCAGTAATCAGTCTCAGTCACAGTTTTCAGTGTTCAGTTTTCAGTTTTTTTGATTGTTCAGTTTTTGAGTGTACAGTTACAGTGGCGGATTCGTTTCAATTTGGAATTTGGAATTTTAATATTGGAATTTAATTCAAAGGTTCCTAAGTTCTTTTTTATAAAACCTTTGATACAGTTTATACTTAGGACCTTTTACAATTTGAGATTTGTAAATTCCCATAGAACCCGAAGAAAAATAGGCAACGGTACAGGCAATGGCAATAAATAATCCAGGAGCAAGTCCGAATAATTCCATTCCCATAATGGTGCAGGCGATAGGCGTGTGGGTGGCGCCTGAGAAGACAGCCACAAATCCGATTCCAGCTAAAAGTGCAATCGGCATCGGAATTACAAGAGATAACGCACTTCCTAAAGTAGCTCCGACGAAAAATAATGGAGTGACTTCACCGCCTTTAAAACCTGCTCCTAACGTAAATCCTGTAAATAAAATTTTTAGCAGAAAATCATACCATTGACTCGGATTTGAAAATGAATCGACAATTACTGGAACTCCCAATCCAGAGAATTTGGTGAATCCAAAACCTGCAATAGCAATAGCTAAAACAACGCCGCCAATAACAGGACGAAGAGGTGGATATTTAATATTATTTGAAAAAAGAGAACTCCATAAATGTGTACTTCGAGAAAATAGCAAAGCAGCAAATCCAGATAAAATTCCAACAATTATGGTGAAGAAAATAGTGTTTGCAGAAAGTTCAGGAATTACAGGAATGCTGTAATGTGTATGTTTTATTTCCCAAAATTCTACCGTAAAATAAGCGGCGTACGCAACTAAAAAAGAAAGTACAATGCTTTTGAAATTAATTTTACTGAAATATAAAACTTCCAGAGCGAAGATTGCGCCTGCCAGCGGCGTTCCAAAAACAGAAGCAAAACCGGCGCTGATTCCTAAAATTATTAAAATCTTACGTTCAGTATTATCAAGTTTGAAAATTTTTGTGAATTGATCTGCAATTGCTCCTCCCATTTGCACTGCTGTACCTTCGCGACCTGCAGAACCTCCAAATAAATGGGTTAGTAAGGTTCCTAAAAGTACTATAGGGGCCATTTTAAACGGAATTACTTTTTTCGGACTTTCATATTCTTCCAAAAGCAAATTATTGCCTTTTACAACAGATTCTCCCCAATAATAATAACTCGCACCAACAAGAAATCCGCCGAAAGGCAAGAACCAGATAATCCAATCGTGCTGAATTCTAAATTGTGTCACCCATTCTAAAGAAACTAAAAACAAAGCAGATGCAGATCCCGAAAGTATGCCGATTAAAACACAAATGAGAATCCATTTAGGAATATCGAGAAGTAGTTGTTTTGATGTTTGGGAAGTCATTAAAATAAAAAAATATAGCCACGAATTTCGCTAATTTTCACGAATTATTGTCTTTTTAATCAAACAAATAAAAAGGCGGGTAATTTTTTAACACATAGAAACATAGATTTATTTTTAGTCTAAGATAAATCAAAAAGAAACTCGTTTTTGCCACATAGCTATGATTGTTAATGCAAGTGAAACGCCTTTTTGAGATTTAAAAACTATGTTTCTATGTGTTAAAATTTTTTAGTGAAATTGCTTCGCATGTTCGCTATCGCTCGAGTCGTGCAAAAAAAATATTACTGAACAACAGCAGTAAATTCGATTTCAACCAAATATTCTGGAGCAACCAATTGATTGATGCCGTAAAAACCTGTTGTTGGTTTTACATCTTTAAAAAATGCAGCGTGAGCTCTTGCAACATTTTCAAAAGTTGCAATGTCTGTAGTAAAAATTCTAGTTCTAATTACATCTTTCATGCTGACATTTAAGTCTTCTAAAACTTTTTCAACTCGTTCTAAAATGTTATAAGTTTGAGCATAAGCGTCATCTGCCTTTACTTTGTCTCCGTCAACAATGGCAACGGTTCCAGAAACTTCAATGATATTTCCAATTCTTACGGCACGGCAATATCCCATTTTGTCTTCCCACGGAGATCCAGTTAAGATGTTTTCTCTTTTCATTTTTTATGTTTTGCGAATTTGATTGTTGGTTTTAAAACCAAATTCAAGTTAATTAAGATGTCGCAATTTAAGAATTATGCTTCTGACAGCCATTAAAAAAAGCTTGAAATCAAATTGAAAATCAAGCTTTTTTGTGATATTAAAACGTTACTCTATTTCTTTCTGTTCATAAAGACGAAGCCTATTCTGCATGGTATTTATGTTTTGTTGCAGAGATTCTATTTTACTTAAAAGATTAGCGATCGCATCAATTCCCTCAAGATTAATTTTGAGATCATAATGCATGCGAATCATTTTTTCTACCGTTGGAAGCTGTTCAGGTTCCAGAAATTCATCATTTTCTTCTAAAATAATTTGAATCAGACCATAATTATGAAGTTCTGTTATAAAAGAATTTTCGATTTCATGATACAAACAAAACTGCTTTATCTGGATTAAATTTCTATTTTTCATGATTTCTAAGTTTTGCTAGTTCTTCAAATAATTCTTTTTCTTTATCCGACAATTTTGTTGGAAGTTTGATCGTATATGTAATGTATAAATCGCCAAATTGGTTTTCCTTTTTATAGACAGGAAATCCTTTTCCCTTAAGTTTTACCTTTGTACCTGACTGTGTTCCAGGAGGGACTTTAATTTTTACTTTTCCATCAAAAGTATTAATATGAGTTTCTCCGCCTAAAATAGCCGTGTATAAATCTAGCGGTGCATCGGCGTATAAATTATTGCCTTCACGTTTAAAATCGGAATCATTGGCAATTAAAAAAGTGATAAATAAATCACCATTTGGACCGCCGTTTACTCCAGGTCCGCCGTGATTTGGAATTTTAATAATCTGTCCATTTTCTACGCCGGCCGGAATCGTAATTCGAATGTTTTTTCCGTTTACGGTCAAATTTTGTTTGTGTGTGGTGTAAGCAGCTTTAAGATCTAATTCTAATTCGGCATTAAAATCTTGTCCTCTATATTTAGACTGCGCTCTGCTTCGTCCACCGCCATACATCGAATTGAAGAAATCGGAAAAATCACTTTCAGAAAAATCACCTCCGCCAAAGCCAGAAAAATCACCTCCCGAATATTGAGAACTGCTTTGTTGTCTACTCTGCTGCTGGTTTGGGTCGTAGCCTGCTTTTTCAAATTCATCAGCATGTTTCCAGTCTTTACCGTATTTATCGTATTTTTTTCGGTTTTCTGGATTGCTTAAAACTTCATTTGCCTCATTAATTTCCTTGAATTTTTTCTCTGCCTCTTTATCATTCGGATTTAAATCAGGATGGTATTTACGAGCTAGTTTTCGATAAGCTTTCTTTATTTCTGCCTCTGTTGCAGATTTAGAAATATCTAATGCTTTATAGTAATCAATATAATCCATTTTCTTAAGATTTTTTAAATGGTAGAATAAAGTCTTGAAGTTAAGAATAAGTTGCTTATAGTCAAAGTGAAAGCTTTGTTAAATTTTTATTGAATAATAAAAGTTATGTTCATAAAATGATACATAATAGATAAAAACTTATAAAAATTGATAATCCTGTTTTTTTTATAAATATAATCTTATATTTGCAAAAATTAATTGTAAGATTTGTTTTATTATTTAGTACTGAGTTTCAAATTCAATAATTTTCTTTTTCAGATCTATTTAGTTGATTAAAAAAACAAATAAAAAAAAGACTTTTTACTAAAGTCTGTATATAACCCTTTAAATATAAATTTAACAAAATGAAAAAATTACGTTTTTTAAAAGTATTCAGTTTAACGCTATTAGCTAGTGCGTCAGTTTTACTGACAAGTTGTGAAGCTGATACTATTGATGCTAAAGCTGTTGAAGCTACTACAGTAACTGGAAAAACAAAACCATCTAAGAATAACGATCTTGTTTTAACGATTACTAAGCAACGAATTATTTCTGGTAGATTAAGAGTTGATTATACTATTCAAAACATTTCAGACAAAAAATTCGCTAATAACAATAGTAAATTTTCAGCTAAGTTTGTTGTAAAAGATTTTGATGGCGAACCATTTAAAAGTACAGTTGTTTTGAATGGTCTAGCAGCAGGTAAAACTATCGCTTCTTATGTGATGGTAGATTATTGCAAAGGGAAAAAAATAGATGAATCAACCTTAACTGGTGAAATTACTGATGAAGATTATGCAGCACTTCCAGCAATAGAAAAATTTAATACTTGTGATTTTGCTTTTACGATTACTAAGAAAGAAGTTTACGGTAATAGAATAAAGATTTTTTACAGTCTTAAAAATAATACAAATATTGGATTTGTTAACTCTGGTTCGTTGTATTCTGCTAATTTAATTGTAAAAGATTCAGATGGAAATATATATAACAAAGTGTTTAGTTGGGATTATATAGCGGGAGGAACTAGTGTTAATAGTTGGATAACTTTCGAATGCTGTGAAGGAAGAACATTCGACGCTTCAACTGCAAAGGGAATAGTTATTTATGGTGAAAAATCACTAGATACTTCATATTCAGCTGATGTGTATAAAACTTGTGATCTAGCAGTGAACATTAAGAAGGCAGAATATAAAAAGGATTGGGTTTATATTAATTTTTCGATTCAAAATATATTTAATAATAGTGCTATCAATTCTGGTAATTTTATCAATTATGGTAATACATTTTCGGTTAGATTTAGTATAAAGGATACAAATGGAAAAGAATATGAAAATATATTATCTTTTGACGCTTTTGGACCTGCCATTTATGATGGTTATATCGGGATAGTTTACGGTACTGGAGCAACAATTGTTCCTGAAACTTTAACCGCAAAAGTTATTAGAAATAAATAAGATTGTTGAATATAAGTTCAAACAATATTTACAAAAACCGACTTGTTCTAACAAGTCGGTTTTTTTTATCAATTATTTGGCAGGTTTTTTGATTCTAAAAATTAGCCCAAATTATTGTTATAAAATACTTAAAGTGAAAGTGCGTAAACAAATTATATTATTTTTGCTTTAAGTCTATATAAAAGCCGAGTCGATAATACCCATTCAATGAAGCAGATTTTATTTTTCATATTGTTTTTTACTGCATTGTCAGTATCAGCCCAAGGTGAATTTAATTCTAAATTCAAAGCCATTCCTGCGCCTAAGTTTAGTGCTAAACCCAAAAAAAATCCCATTCCTGAGGTAAAAGATCCACAGGCAGATGTCAGTAATATTCCTGGAATAAAAACACCGAATGTTTTTGAAAATACTACTATAACTCCAAAATCAAAGTTTCAAATTGGAGAAGAAAAAAGCAAATTTACGATGTCAACCGAAACCGATTTTGCTAATCCAGGAGATCGTTATGTAGGTAAAATGGAAAAAGATTTGAATAAAGCACTTAAAGACGCTGGGCTTAAAGAAGGTCGCGGGGTTTTAGTAAAAAGAAATATTTCTTTAGGTGATTTCAAAACCAAATCAGAATTCTTTATTGTTAAATTCCGTGATTTTGGAGCAATTGACGGCGATTTGGTAAAAGTATCTTCAAATGATAATGTAATTCGGGACAAACTTTTATTGGATGCTAATTTTCAACAAGTTAAAATTAACCTTACTCCAGGATTTAATAAACTGGATTTTGAAGCTTTAAATATTGGAACACTTGGAGGTAACACCGCAGAAATTCAAGTTTTTGATGATAAAGGCACAATGGTAACAAGCGATTATTGGGACAATCTGGCTGCTGGATTTAAAGCTTCGATTGTTGTGACAAAAGAGCAATAAAAAATAAGGTAAAGCCAGTTTTGACTTTACCTTATTTTTTTATATAATGACTTTACCAGAATTTGATGGTTTTCCTTCTCCTGTTTCTTTCAACAGAAAACTGATTAAAACCGCTATTGCAATTCCAACAATCCAAAATAAACCAGCTTGCTGAAAATGCACTGTCTTGTCAAGAGTATGATTTAATGTTTGCCCAAACAAACGACTGAATAACGGACTTAAAAGCGTTGTTACTCCAAAGGTTATAAAATTGATTGCTCCTGTTGCACTTCCTTTTACGTTATCTGGATTTGCTTCTTTAATTATCGAGTAAGGAATCATAGCCGCTCCAGAACCGACACCCAATAAAAACATACTGTATTTAGTAACTAGTAGATTTGGAAAATACAATAATTGGATTAGTGTTATAATCATCAATAGAGCTCCAGCTACTAAAACTGGTTTTCGCCTTTTTAGTTGGTCTGTAATATATCCTAAAATGGGACATCCGAATACCCAGCCAAAAGCTACCATCGCACTTGAAATAGTTGCGGTATGAAAATCGAAGGCGCGATCTTTTTGAAAAAAGTCAACAGCCCAAGTCATGGCAAATATAGTGGTGGGCGCAAATAGCAATCCAGATATTATACCACAGAACCAAGATTGTGGATTGCTAAAAACAATTTTGTAAGGTTCTAGAAGACTTTGCTTTTTTATATTACTTTCTGCTTTTTTCTCTTTTCTGTCAGCTGGAGTTATAAACCAAAGAGCAAAAGCAACAATTATGGTAAAAATTCCAATTGAGATCCAAAAAGTATCAATATTCATTCCTTTTTCTATCCAGGGACCAACCACAAATTGTCCGGCAGAACCTCCAAGCATTCCAAGACATTGTGTGAATCCAATTGCAGTTGCCAAAGATTTTGCTGAAAAACCTTTGCTGGCAAGATACACGCAGCCCGGAAAAGCAAAAGCACATCCGGCACCCTGAAACAATCTGCCCACAACACCTGTAAACTGACTTGAAATCATGAAAAATAAGCAGCCAATTCCTAAAATAAGAGCTCCCGCAAATAGAGAATATTTGGCTCCAAATCGATCGAGTGCAATTCCGGCAATTAAACTACAAGTCGAATACGTATAATAATAGGTGCCAATAATGGTAACTAATCTAATTTCATCAACCGAGAAATTCTGTGAAAGTTCTGGCAGCATAACCGCAGGAGCAGAACGTATTACATAATCTAAAAAGTAAAAAACAAGACCAAATACCCAGGCAATCACATAATATTTGGTGTACGATTTTGTACTGTTGTTATCCATAGTAGTACAAATTTATAAACCTTCTTTAAGGTGTTTGTAATTAGATTTTATAGTATCGAAAACTTCGTCCATCTTGCCGCCGAGCATTAATTTGGTCATTGATTTTGCCATACCAACAACTTGTTCCCATTCTATTTTTGGAGGCATTGCCAAAGCATTTGGGTTTGTAAATACATTCAACAAGACTGGACCGTTATGGTTAAAAGCGTTTTGGATTGCAGTTTCAACATCTTCTGGTTTATGAACATTTATGCCTTGAAATCCCATTGCCTGAGCAATTAAACCAAAATCTGGATTGACCATATCTGTTTCGTTATCAGGTAGACCGTTGACTTCCATTTCTAGTTTTACCATTCCTAAAGCACGATTGTTGAACACAATAATTTTAACGGGAATATTGTATTGTTGAATAGTAGCCAAGTCACCCAATAACATTGATAAACCTCCATCGCCGCACATGGCAATAACTTGTTTTTCTGGATGTGCAAGAGCTGCACCAATTGCCATTGGCATTGCGTTTGCCATCGATCCGTGATTAAATGAGCCTAACATTTTTCGTTCTCCTGTTCCTTTAATAAAGCGGGCTCCCCAAACGCAGGACATTCCAGTATCAACTGTAAAAATCGCATTGTGAGAAGCTAATTTATCAATAATATGTGCAACATATTCAGGCTGAATCGTGTCTTCTCCGCCATTATCATTGACGTAAGTATTCATGTTTTCTTTTACCGTGTTGTAGAATTTTAACTGTGCGTTCAAAAAACTATCATCAATTTTAATTTCCAGCATTGGCAATAAAGCTTCTATTGTATCTGCAACGTCACCGCATAATCCCATATAAAGATTGGCTCTACGACCTAACCGTTCAGAACTTGTATCAATTTGAATGATTTTATTATCAGAAGGCATAAATTTATCATACGGAAAATCAGTTCCTAACAATAAAACTAAATGAGATTCGTGCATGCTGTGATAAGCAGAAGGCAAGCCTAATAAACCTGTCATTCCTATTTCATTTGGATTATTGGGCTGAATGCTCATTTTACCACGGAAAGAATATCCTACGGGAGCTTTAATATGCTGAGATAATTGCACCACCTGATCGTGTGCTTTCTCAGCTCCAATACCACAGAACAAAGTTATTTTTGTGCTTTCATTAATGGCTTTTGCCAATTGCTTTAATTCAGCATCAGAAGGTCTGATCACTGGATTACAATGGAAAAACTGAGTTGATATATTGCTTTCAACGGCTTTTAATTGAGAAACATCGCCGGGTAAACCAATAACGGCAACACCTTTTTTTCCTAAAGCATGTTGTATAGCAGTTTGAATGATGCGAGGCGCTTGCTCAGCTGTCATAATCATTTGATTGTAATAGCTGCAATCGTCAAAAAGTTTGATAGTATTGGTTTCCTGGAAATAATCCATTCCCATTTCACC
>NZ_CAMLIX010000196.1 GCF_946479975.1 uncultured Flavobacterium sp. | reverse complement strand
TTGTTTAAAAATATTTTAAATTCAATTCAGTCGCATGCCTATCAAACGTATTTTGCGTTAGACAAACTGGCCAATGTTCTGGATTATATTTTATATGAAAGCAAAAAGAAATTTGTAACGGCAAAAGAAGAAATCAATTTTGCGCTGAATTTAATCGAAATTAATAAGATAAAAATCAGTCCGCTTTTTGAATTAAAAATCAAAACCAATATTAATGAGGATGATAAATTGTATGATCAGCCTTTGCTTGCACCGCTGATTTCTATTGATTTAATCGAAAATGCTTTTAAACATGCCGATCTTCAAAGTCCTGATGCTTTTATTTCGGTTGTTTTTGAATTTAAAGACAATGCATTTTTTATGACGGTTTCAAACAAAATCTCTGATAAAAAAGTACTAAAAAAAGAACGAAGTGGTTTCGGACACGCGACATTAGAACATCGTCTTCGAATTATTTATAAGAATAATTTCAAACTTGAAAAGTTCATAGAAAACGACATTTACATTGCTCATCTAAAAATAGATTTACTTGAATACAAAACTGAAATGCTTGCTTCTGGACGATGAACTTCCAGGATTGACTTATTTGAAAATGCTTTGCGAGCAAATTCCAGAATTGGAAATTGTAAAGACATTTAATAATCCTGAAAAACTCTTGTCTGATATTCCCAATCTGGATTTTGATCTCCTGATTACAGATATCGAAATGCCGGGAATGGATGGTCTGCATCTGGCCGAAATGCTGGAGAATAAATTAGTAATTTTCTGCACCGCATATAAAGAATATGCTGCTGAGGCTTTTAATATTGATGCTGTCGATTATATTACAAAACCAGTGAAATTGGAACGTCTGCAAAAAGCAGTTTCGAAAGCTTTGGAGCGTTTTGAAAAAGCTGATTCGGCTAAAAAATTCATTCAATTGAATACTGATAAAGGAAAAACATTATTGTATTTTAATAAAATTCAATATATAAAAACGGCAGTAAACGACAGTCGCGATAAAATTGTACTGCTTGCCGATGGAAGTTTTTTGAATTTAAAAAATGTAAAGTTCGATACTCTTTTAAAAGAATTGCCAGAAGCTGATTTTTGTCGCGTGAACAAAAAAGAAATTGTGGCGGTAAAAGCAATTAAATTTTTTAATCATAACGAAATCGTACTGCATCATTTAGAAGAAAATAATAAAAATACGGCGCTGATTCTAAGTGAAACCTATCGTTCTGACTTTTTGAAAAAAGTGAAATTATAACTTATTACAAAATTTTTCGGACTTGTTACATAGATTGAAAATTAGCGTGAAATTTACTTCTTCACTTAAACCTCAGTTCTGATATTTGCGGCAATAAATAATAAGAAACGAGTTATGAATAACATTAAAAACTCTTTGTTTTACGTTACAATCATTGGTGGTTTTACCGCACTTATATATTGGGTAATTTCAAAAGGCGCGTCACTAGAAGTAGGACGCAACATTGTAAAAAAACAAATCGCAAGTAACCATTGGAATGATTTTCTAGATTCTATGGTTCATAATTTACAACATCCGTTAGCTATTTTATTGGCGCAGATTGTAACTATTATTTTGGTTGCGCGTTTATTTGGCTGGTTTTTTAGAAAAATTGGGCAGCCGTCTGTAATCGGAGAAATGATTGCGGGTATTGTTTTAGGACCATCTTTGGTGGGAATGTATTTTCCAGAATTTTCGGCAGCTTTATTTCCGGCAGCATCTTTAGGTAATTTACAGTTCTTGAGCCAGATTGGTTTGATCCTTTTCATGTTCGTAATCGGAATGGAATTGGATTTAAAAGTGCTTAAAAACAAAGCACACGATGCCGTTGTCATCAGTCACGCGAGTATTGTAATTCCGTTTGCTTTAGGATTAACTTTGGCGTATTTCATTTATCACACTTTTGCCCCAATTGGTGTTGAATTTGCTTCTTTCGGATTATTTATGGGAATTGCCATGAGTATTACTGCTTTTCCAGTCTTAGCCAGAATTGTTCAGGAACGCGGCATGCAGAAAACAAAATTGGGAACTATTGCCATTACTTGTGCTGCAGCAGATGATATTACGGCTTGGTGTATTCTTGCAGTTGTAATTGCAATTGTAAAAGCGGGTTCTTTTACAAGTTCACTTTATGTTATTGGTTTAGCGATTTTATATGTAATTATAATGTTGAAAATCGTTCGTCCGTTCTTGAAACGTGTCGGCGATTTAAATGCTACTCGCGAAAGTTTGAATAAACCAGTTGTTGCCATTTTCTTTATTACGCTTTTGATTTCTGCGTATGCAGCAGAATTAATCGGAATTCATGCTTTATTTGGTGCTTTCTTGGCTGGAGCAATTATGCCGGAAAACAGTAAATTCAGAAACATATTTATTGAAAAAGTTGAAGATGTTGCGATTATCGTTTTACTTCCGTTGTTTTTCGTTTTTACAGGTTTACGTACACAAATTGGTCTGCTAAATGATCCTGAATTATGGAAAATCACAGGATTAATTATTGCCGTCGCCGTTGTAGGAAAGTTTTTTGGAAGTGCTTTAGCAGCAAAATTTGTGGGACAAAACTGGAAAGACAGTTTGTCTATTGGTGCACTAATGAATACGCGTGGTTTAATGGAACTCGTAGTTTTAAATATTGGTTATGATCTTGGTGTTTTATCTGCTGAAATTTTTACCATGATGGTAATTATGGCTTTAGTGACCACTTTTATGACAGGACCAGCTTTAGATTTTATAGGATTTATTTTTAAAGATAAAGAAACCGTGGTACCGCAGGAAATTGGAAATAAAAGTAAATACAAAATATTGCTTTCGTTTGCGACGCCGGAAAGAGGTAAAAAACTGCTTAAAATTGCGAACAGTTTGGTGAAAAAACAACCAGATAATTCGATTGTAACAGCGATGCATTTATCATTAAGTACAGAAATTCATTCGTTTGATGTAAAAGATCACGAAAGAAAAATGCTGATTCCAGTTATAGAAGAGTCAAATCGGTTGAATCAGAATATACTAAGTCTTCATAAAGTTTCTAATGATATTGATACTGATATTGTCGATGCAGCAAATAGTGGAGACTACGATTTATTATTAATTGGTTTAGGACAATCTATTTTTGATGGAACTTTACTTGGAAAAATTCTTGGTTTTACAACTCGAATTGTAAACCCCGACCGACTAATCGATAAGTTTACTGGAAAAGAAGGTTTGTTTGAAAATAATCCTTTTGACGAAAGAACGCGCCATATTATTGCCAAAACCAAAATGACGGTTGGTATTTTAATTGATAAAGATTTGGAAGAAATCAATCAGGTTTTTGTTCCCGTTTTTAGTAAAGAAGATGCTTTTTTAATTGATTATGCCAAGAAACTAATCAATAATAATGGTTCTCAAATCACAGTTTTGGATGCTAGCGGAGAAGTTAAAAATACACGTGAAATGCAAGAAACGATTCGATCAATTGAACAAATTGCTCCAAATCACATTATGATTATGAATGACAGAACGATTAAAAAAGAATTTTTAGACGGTCAGGATTTAATGATTATTAGTTTGGAAAGCTGGAAAAAGTTAATCGAATCTCAAAGTATTTGGCTGAACAATACGCCTTCAGTTTTGATTCTTAAACCATAGAAGTTTTAAAATTTTAATATAAAAAAATCCAAATTCCAAATTGCTGGAGTTTGGAATTTTTTTGCGTTCCAATGTTCTATAGAGACGCACTGCAGTGCGTCTACGCAAAGAATGTCCGCATACGTTAAACGTACTGCAGTGCGTCTCTACAGAAATACTTTGTGTTAATTTTTATTTTGAAACCAGACAGGTTTTTAAAACCTGTCTGGTTTGGAATACGTTTACAGAACTTTGTCAAAGTTTCAAACTTTGACAAAGTTTTTTAAGCTATTCGTTTTATTTGGATTTTTTGGCATTGTGAGGCACGAAGAATCACACTAGAAATTCCGTGAAGTAAATTATTTATCTAACAAGTTGTTCTTCAAAAACATCAAATTCTTTTAATTCTTCAATAGAATCGATACCCCATGGTGAAGTGTCTATTTTATATATTTTCTGCCCTTTATCATTTGTCCATTGCTTTATGATCGTGCAGGCAATTTCTCCATCTTGCGGATAATCACTATTGGCATCCAAATATTTATCGGTAACAACTGGAACTTTATCAATTATAATATGAAGTTTATTTAAAGCATCTACAAGCGTACATTCTACAAAGCCTGGGAACGAATCGTCTATGAATTTTGCTATTTTAATCTTTACATAAATCATTATTACTCAAAAAATTAATCTTATAGAAAATTATAACCCCAGATCAAGAACATAAGAAATCTTAATCGCAATATTGTCTTCAAATTTCAATAACTGATTTGGTCCATAACGATAGAATCCGCTTAAGCCAAAACCTTTGTAGATTTTGTTCAATTCAATTCCAGATTCAAAGTAGCCTTTGTCTAATGTTTTGTAAGTTGGACCAACATGCTGTTCGGGTCTTTCCATATTTCCCCACGCCATTCTAGAAACTAAAACCAATGAAGGTCTTACTTTTTTGAAAATCGTAATACGGTCAAAACCATGTTTAATTTGAAACATCAAATATTGGCTGGAGAAAAACTCATTGAAAAACATGGTTTCAAAAGCATTTCTACCAGAAAAAGTAATTCTTTGTGTAACGGTTTCCTTTGTCAAGTTATTTGGAGAAGTATTGTACAAATGCGTAATTGGAACATCTCCCATTGCATAACCTGCCTGTAAAAGCAAACTTGTTTTTTGACGGTTTAAATAGTTCTTTTCGTATTCTGCTTTAAAATCAATTTTGCTAAAAGTAAAATCATTGTCAAGTACGTTTGGCAAAGACTGCGTGTATTGAAAAGTAAACCTCGGAAATCTTTTTTCAGATTCGTTTCTTCCTGTCGGAGTCTGCATAAAATCACTAAATGGAGCCCAAACCAGCGAAAGCATTGCCGTAGTCATAATATAACTCGAATACAGTTTTCCGTCGTGATTAAACAAGTAATCAAATTTTGGTTCTATATAATTTCTGGAGAATTCTAAAACAGCCTCAGTTTTCGGAATAATTTTGGTCTGAATATTTCCTCGCCATCCCGTATATTCGTAAAACGTACTAATATTAATGGGACGTGGATCATAGATTTTAAAAACACGTTTGTCAACAGCAAAAACCGTACTTGCAATTTCGCGAACATCATCTGCATAATATCCGTTAAACCAAGTATTAGTGTACTTGTCCAATAAAATGCCGCCTCCTAAACTGTATTTAAAAGTACCATCTTTTGTTCCGTATGCCGTGTAGCTTTCAATTCTGAAATTTTTTGAAAAACGATCATTTGTAATACCGCCCAAACCAATTCTAAAACCTTCGTAATTATTATAACTAATGATTTTCTTTAAATCCAAATCAACAGGTCCAATTGGGTAAAAACCATTAATGATTTTTCGGCCAATTCCTAAGCGTTTTTCAATTCGATTACTCACAGAAAGACTGTCTAGTAACTGATATGTTTTCTGGCTTTTTAAGTCAAGATTTTCCTTTCGGTAGGCTTCCCAGAAACTTTCGGGTTTTTTGGCTGCATCGTCTGTAATTTCAATATAAAGAGACGGGTTTTTTATTGGATTGTTGGCATTAACAAGAATATCAAAACTATTGCTTTCTGAAAGTAAATAGGTAAAATCTGAAGCCGCTTTTTTGCGAGGTTCAAAATTATCTTCCACATCTCCGTCAAACTGAATCGTACCGCCAAGAATTCGAATGTCATCATCATTCTTTCCTTTTACAATCTTAAAAGTCGTATTGCTTTGAAACCAGATTTTTTCTTTCGAATTGTACTCAAATTCATGAATGCCGCTAATATCCAAAACGCCTTTTATTCGCATTACAGCTTTAGCAACAGCGAAATTTTCTTTGTCAATATATAAAACACCTTCTAAACCAGATGATTTCCTTTTTGATTTGTTTTTGAAATAAATCATGTACGTGTCGCGCCCTTTGATGTTGACCGTATCTAACAGTTTATAATTGTAACTCGACGGCGCACCGTTTGAAATCGGGTTTTCGTATTTGGTTTCAAACAATTCGTATTTCGGATCGTAGATCGAAATAGACTGCAGGTTAAATGCCAGCACTTCGTAAATTGGCTGTTTAAAACCCGCTATTTTAGTACCAAGAACAGTTTCTTTCAGTTTGTTATTGGCAAATTGATACTGTGAAACTTTCTCAGTTTGAAACAAATGCTGTTTGTTTACAATTTCTTTGAATTTATAATCAGAAGAATCAACGTTGATGATCTTTTTGCTTAAATCTTTATAAGATGCAGTAGAGTCGATCCTGCCGTCTATTGAGTCTGCATTTGCCGTTACAATTAGTTTATTGTATGTTTTGTACTCAAAATTATTGAGTTTTTTCTGCGGATCATTCTGCGCTTTGCTGGCAATAACTTTTTTGATAATCGTTAAAGCCGGATTTTCATTCGAAACAATTACTTCTTGCAAATCATCCGCTTTTTCAACAAGCGAAACTGCATAAAAAGTTTTAGTGTTTTGTATAGAAACGGTTTTAGTCTGAAAGCCAACATACGATACCATTAGGGTTGTGGTTGACGGGCTGATTTTAAAAATAAATTTTCCATCAACATCTGTAATCGTGTTGTTACTTTCTGAGGTCGTAATGGTGGCAAACGGCAGTGGTTTGTTGTTTGAATCGGTTACGATTCCGTTTATTTGAAATTGCGCTTGAAGTGTAAGCGTAAAAAACAAAGTCAAAAAACAAAATAGCTTCATACTGAATGATATAGTTTCAAAAATGAAAAGAATTAAATTTTCGTATGCAAAAATAACAATAAAAAAATCCGTCTGATACATTAACCAGACGGATTTTTTATTTTATGACGTAACTAAATTACACTTTCATGATTTCAGCTTCTTTTAAAGCCAATAATTCATCAATTTTTTTAATGTAAGCGTTTGTTAAGTTTTGAACTTCTTCTTCAGCAGATTTACAAACATCTTCTGAAGTTCCTTCTTTTTCTAATTTTTTAATATCACTATTAGCATCTTTTCTTACGTTACGAATACCAATTTTAGCATCTTCTGCTTCAGATTTTGCTTGTTTTGCCAAATCGCGGCGACGCTCTTCTGTCAATGGTGGAACGCTGATGATAATCACGTCTCCATTATTCATTGGGTTAAAACCGATATTAGCAATCATAATTGCTTTTTCAATTACAGACAGCATATTTTTTTCAAAAGGCTGTAAAGTAATTGTTCTTGCATCTGGAACACTAATTTTTGAAACTTGAGAAAGTGGTGTTGCAGATCCGTAATAATCTACAAATACACTTCCAAGCATTGCTGGAGAAGCTTTTCCTGCACGAATATTTAGAAATTCTTTCTCTAAATGCGCAATAGAACCATTCATTGATTCTTCAGTACTTTCTAATATGAAATCTATTTCTTCAGTCATTTTTGTTTAGATTTTTAGATTTTTTAGTCCCAAAATTTCGGAATAGATTTTTAAACTTTAAAAATGCTTTCTCGTAATTTATTAACTAATATAATTTATTTTTTGCTGATTATCTACAATTCTAATCTTCGACGCGCTTTATACGTTTACTACTGTTCCGATGTTTTCGCCGTCGCAGATTTTCAAAAGGTTTCCAATTTTGTTCATATCAAAAACAACGATTGGCAATTTGTTTTCCTGGCTTAATGTAAAAGCAGTTGTGTCCATAACATTTAATCCTTTTTTCAGAACATCATCAAAAGAAATAAAATCAAATTTTACAGCAGATGCGTTTTTCTCAGGATCAGAATCATACACTCCATCAACACGAGTTCCTTTTAAAATTACATCAGCATTGATTTCGATTCCTCTTAAAACAGCCGCTGTATCAGTTGTAAAGTATGGATTACCAGTTCCAGCTCCAAAAATTACAATTCTTCCTTTTTCAAGGTGGCGGTCAGCTCTTCTTTTAATGTATGGTTCTGCAATAGATTCCATTTTTAAAGCAGTCTGAAGACGCGTTTTCATTCCTTTGTCTTCAAGTGCACCTTGTAACGCCATTCCGTTTATAACAGTAGCAAGCATTCCCATGTAATCGCCTTGAACTCTATCCATTCCAGCACTTGCACCAGCAACGCCTCTAAATATATTTCCTCCTCCAATAACAATTGCAATTTCTACTCCTTTACTGTGAATCTGCTTGATTTCATCAGCATATTCGGCTAATCTTTTTGGGTCAATACCGTATTGTAAATCACCCATTAGGGCTTCGCCGCTAAGTTTTAGAAGAATTCTTTTATATTTCATGTGTGTGTTGCGTTAATTTGTGCAAATATAGACATATTCTGATTTTTAAAAATAATGTTTGCAAAAAATTAATTGAACGTCCTATTTTAGGCTTATAAACCTCTACAAGGGATTTGTTTTTTTAACGCAAAGAACGCAAAGAATTTTATAATAAATGCTGCAATAGGAATTATAAAGTTTGCAAAGCTTTGTGTTGACAGCTTGTAATTGTAACGCAGAGTGCGCAAAGTATCCGCAAAGAACACGAAGTTTTTTTTAAGTAAATCTTTAGATTGAAGATCACAAAGCTCGATGCACAAAGCTTTGCGAACTTAATATTTAGATCTTGCTTGCGCTCCAAATTAAAAATACCTTAGCGTTCTTTGCGTTAAAAAAAATCTTGTAATTGTAACGCAGAGTGCACAAAGTATCCGCAGAGAACACAAAGTTTTTTTAAGTAAATCTTTAGATTGAAGATCACAAAGCTCGATCTTTACAAAGCTTTGCGAACTTAATATTTAGATCTTGCTTGCGCTCCAAATAAAATACCTTAGCGTTCTTTGCGTTAAAAAAAGCTTGTAATTGTAACGCAGAGTGCGCAAAGTATCCGCAGAGAACACAAAGTTTTTTAAGTAAGTTTTTAGATTGAAGATCACAAAGCTCGATCTTTACAAAGCTTTGCGAACTTAATATT
>NZ_CAMLIX010000195.1 GCF_946479975.1 uncultured Flavobacterium sp. | reverse complement strand
GGTACAGATCCTGCTGGAATTGAAGCAGTATTGGCTAAAATTAAGTCAATCACTTTCAAACCACAAATGGGAGAAGCTTACGAAGTGAAAGTAATTAAAATGTTAGATTTTGGAGCTGTAGTAGAATATACATCAGCGCCAGGAAATGAAGTTTTATTACACGTTTCTGAATTAGCTTGGGAGCGTACTGAAAATGTTACTGATGTTGTAAACATGGGCGATGTTTTCCAAGTGAAATACCTTGGAGTTGATCCAAAAACTAAAAAAGAAAAAGTGTCAAGAAAAGCACTTTTACAAAGACCTCCACGTGAGGAGAAAAAAGAGTAATCAGATCTTAGTTTACTAAAGGTTTATTCATAGAAAACCCCAATTCATGTATTGAATTGGGGTTTTTAAGTTTAAACAACATGTTATTTTATTTCTTAAACTGCCAATTAAAAAAGGGAAGCTTACGTTTTCCATTTGTGTTCCACAAACCAAACTGTAATCCTCTCAATTCTTTAGAATTATTAAACAATCCAATCTGAACACCGTTATGTTTTCTCGAAACATTTGACGGCCCAATTTGAAGTCCATTTCCTCGATCAGACAAATTTGCCAAACCAGAAACACCTACTCCAGAAAAGCTTTTAGTATTTAATATTCCTCCTATCGAAAAGCCATTCATTTTATTCATTCCAGAAATTATCGAAATATTTACACCTCTCAATTCTGCACCACCCATAAATCCTCCAGAACTAATATTTAAACCATTCATTTTAATATAAGTATGAATTGGATCATCAAAAAAAGCAACATTACTAATAGCATTGTCATTAATTCCAACAAAAAGTGATTCAAACGGAACATTAAGGGAAATTGTAAATAAAGCCAATGACAACGGACTTGCTTCAACATTTAGTCCGTTAATTTTTTGAAGTTTTATTTTTTGGTTTTCATAATGACCTCCTCCTAAAACAAAGCCGTTTACTTTATTAACTTTTCTAGATATTGGCGATAAACTAAAAATCTTGATACTATCATTTCTTAAATTATTCTCTGATTTCCAATTAAAATAATGTAAATCAACATCTTTTCCATCAATTGATAAAGACTGATTTACAGATACATTACCAACCAACGTATCTTTAATTTTTGACGAATTCTCCTGTCCAAAACAAAAACCAGAAGACAAAATAATTCCCATTAGCAGTATTCTTCGAACATCTACTAAAGATTTAAAACTCTCAATTTGATTATTACGTTTCATAGTATTTTTTCTTTAAAAATTATACGAGCAAACTTATTGCAATTATCACATCATAATTTGCAGAAATCAATAATAAAAATCTTTACATTTGCGATTATCGCAAATTATGAAACATCAGGAATTATTTTTAAAGGCTTTAAGAAGCAAAATATCAGGCTCAGCTTCTTTAATAGATGAAATCGCTTCGGTTTTGGAAATAAGTTATGATGCTTCGCACAGAAGAATATCAGAAAAAAGTAAATTTTCAATAGACGAAACCATTACACTTGCCAGTCATTTTAATATTTCACTTGATAATTTATTTTCGAAAAAAGAAAAAGTAATCGTTGAAAAAACAATTGAGATTGAAACATTACAAGATATGCTTCAATATTTTAAAGCCTCTGCACAGCAAGTTGAAATACTGACAAAAAATCCGCAAACAAAATTGTATTATTCAGCTAAAGATATTCCGTTGTTTTATTTTATGGAAGGAACAATTTTGTCAAAATTTAAAGCTTTTGTCTGGTTGAATCTTTTAAATACAAACCAGAAAAAAAAAGCATTTGAAAATTTTGTAATTGAAGAGTCTTTTTCTGAATATATGCAAACCTTAAAAAAGGCATATGAAAACACGCAGGTAAATGAAATCTGGAACGACACCACTATAAACAGCAGTTTACAACAAATTCTCTATTTTTATGAAGCCGGCCTTTTAAATTTAAAAAGTGCAAATGCCCTTTGTAAAGACTTAAAGAGAATTATAAATTTAATACAAGAAAAGTGCAAAAATGATACAAATTTTGCTCTTTATTACAATGAACTTATTTTGTTAAATAATAATATGCTCTTAGAGACAGAACAAAAACTGACGATGTTTGTTCCGTATACTTTACTAGGCTATTTTATTACAGATAATGAAGACAGCTGTAAAAATGTGCATCGGTTTTTTAAACAGCAAATTGCCAACTCTTTACCTTTAGGACAATCTGGCATTAGAGAACAAAACCTTTTCTTTAATCGTGCCATTCGAAAAATAGATTATTATCTGGAAAAAATTAATTCTCAAGTAGATTTATTTTTTTAGAAAATTTCCTTAGAAATCAATTCATATACTTTGAATTGATTTTTTCATTTTAAGCCATCATTATATTTGTTTTTGTTTAATACTTTAAGTCTTTCAGACAGTATTATTATCAAAAAAAACATTGCAACAGCTTAAAAACAGCAATTTTATGTTAATTATTGAGAGAAAAAAAATATCTTTAACACTCCAAAAATAATTAGTATTAATCCATTAAAAAAACTCTCCAATGTGCGATTCTTCTAAAGAACTTCCATTTGTTCCTTACCCAACAATTCAAACCACTAAAATCAACACTGAAGTATTTACTTTTTCAAGTCCTAAAGAAGTAACTTACCCAGCAGCGCCATTAGTAACTGCAAAATTTTACACTCCAGAAGGCGGACCATTGACTATTAAAGTAAGAGCTACACTTTACATGAACTCTGAAATTCCTGATGCTCCCATTGTAGAACCTCCTACTGAAAAAGATAATGTTCTAACCATCAATTACGATTATGATTTTTCTATGGAAACACCCGAAACTTGTGATGTATGGTATGTAGAATTAGACTATACATCTGACACTGTGCAAAACATAACAATTGTTGAATCTTTTATGGTAAACTTAGATCCTGAGACTTCACGAGGTACAAAAACAGGCGTTGACGGTTAGAATAGCTCCCTCTTTAACTTATAAGACATCGTTTAGGAATGTTCTTAAACGATGTATTCTTTTCAATAACTAAGCAAAACTGAAAATGTTAAAACAAAGAATATTTATTTTTTTAATTCTTTTCCATTTATCACTATCGCTTTTTCCTCAATCACAATTTAAAACCAACCAGCTAGATAATTTACTTAAAGACAAAGCCAAAGAATTTAGTAAGGAAAAAAACTTTAATAAAGCTCAATCGTTTTTTCTAGAAAAAAACTGGGACTCTACTTTAGTCTATTCAATGAAACAATTGAGTTCGAGCAAAAACAAAGAAATAGCAGATTATTGTCATTACTTTAGAGGTTATAGTTTTAGAGAATTAAAGCTTTATAAAGAGGCGAAATCAGAATTAAAATTGGTTTCCAAAACCTTTATATTATATCCACTTGTAAATTATAAATTTGGAATACTTGCATTAGAAACAAAGGACTACAGTACTGCTATAAATCATTTTAAAAAAGCAGAATCAACGCCAATAAACAATTACCTTGATTATAAAAAAAGTAATGTTTATGAAAGTATTGGCACTTGTTATCTTCATCTTGAAAAATATGATATTGCAGAGAAATATCTTTTTAAAAGTTTTTCCCTTAAAAAAGAAGAAAAAGATACTATACCGCTCATAAATTCTTATTTTAATATGGCTAACTTGTATTATTTACAATATAAGGATAAGCAAGCAATTCCTTATTTTGAAAAAGCTTACGAGTTATCTAAAATAGCTCAGGACATAAAATGTAGAGAAATTGCTGCATACAATATGGCTGCTGTTGAAGAAAACAGAGGCAATTACAAAAAAGCTTTATCATACAAGAAAGAATCTGATCAATGGAAAGATTCCATAAACAACCAAAACAAAATATGGGCTGTTGCAGAGTATGAAAAAAAATTCGCTATTGCTCAAAAACAAAAGCAAATCAAAGTTCTTAAAATTGAAAATAAACTAAAAAACACGCAACGAAATAGTTTATTTTTCTCTGCAATTGGTCTTTTATTACTATTAACCAGCGGTGTTTATTTATATGCGCAAAAAGTAAAAAACTCTAAAATAATTTTACTTCAAAAAAATAAACTCGACGAACTCAACGCCACAAAAGATCAATTATTTTCAATTGTCAGCCATGATTTACGTTCTTCTGTGAATGCTTTAAAAACAAGTAATTCTAAATTATCTGCAACACTTGAAAGCAAAAATTACGATGAATTGAATCAATTAATTATTCAAAACAGTAGTATTGCAAATGGCGCTTACAGCCTTTTGGATAATTTATTGCATTGGGCTTTATTGCAGACTAAACAATTGTATTTTCATAAAGAGTCGGTTCATTTGCATTCTATTATTCAACAAATTGAATATAATTACAAACCTCTTTTACTTGACAAAACGATTACATTTGAGAATCTAGTTTCTAAAAATGTCTTTTTGTTTGTCGATCTTGATTCGCTTAAAATTGTTTTTAGAAATTTATTAGACAATGCTATAAAATTTTCTAAAGAAAACGGAAAAATCACTTTTTCTGCAAATGAAATTGATTCTGAATTTTATGAAGTCATTATTGAAGACACCGGAATTGGAATGAGTAAAAACACGATTGAAGAATTGCTTCAGGAAGGTGAATTATTGTCTAAAAAAAGCAATTCGGAAATTATTGGAACTGGTTTGGGTTTACAATTATGTAAACAGATGATCAAGAAAAACAGCGGTACATTTAAAATTGAAAGTGAAGTTAACAAAGGAACCAAAATGATTGTAACTTTACCTAAAATAAAGTAAAATGGACAATATTAATGTTTTAATTATAGAAGATACTCCAGAACAAAGCGATGCTCTTATAAAGGTATTACTTGAAAATAACTATTCTATTGCGGGAGTTGCCCGCAATTTTACAGATGCTTTAAAGTTATTTTATGAAACTGCGGTTGACATTATAATTATAGACGTTTTTCTTGACGGAAAGCCAGACGGAATAACCTTTGCGGAGTCTATTAATATTATTCCTAACGCATCAAAACCATTTGTTTTTTTAACAAGTTCGCAAGATCGCCAGATTTTTGAAAGGGCAAAACTTACCAAACCATTTAGTTTTTTAATGAAGCCTTTTAATGAGTTGGAAATTTTATATGCTATTGAAATGGCTGTAGAAAAGTTTTATGATCAAACAAACGTATTTTTAAGCGAAGAACAAAACACGGTTATCAGCAATGATTCATTATTTATTAAAAAGAAAAACTCATTAAAAAAAGTAGCATTAGATGACATTCTTTATATCGAAGTCGAAGAGCGTTACTGTAATATTATTACAGAGAAAGAAAAGTTCGTTATTTTGATTTCCTTGACAAAAATCAGCGAACTGCTGGATAAAACCAAGTTTGTAAAAACACATCGTAATACTATCGTTAATTCTACCAAAATTGAAGAAATTTTTCTTGCTGATAATCTTATTATTTTAAAAGGAAATCATCGCATTAATTTAAGTGATACCTACAAAGATTTTATAAAAAACATGAATATTTTGTCCTGATTTAGGACATCTAGAAACATTTCGAAATAAGCCAGATCCCCTTTAAACAAAGGGGATTTTTTTGTTTTGAAAGAAAAATTTTAAAACGACGAACGATTTCCCGATTTCATGACATAAAAAATGGGTTTCGTGACATTTTCAAAATAAAAAGCTTAGATCAAAAGTACTTTTATACTATCAAAATCAAAATACTATAAATGAAAACAGCAACAGTAAAACAACCAGAAATGAAAATCTTACCCCTTCTAAAAAAAATAATTGGTAATCCTTGGATTGGTGTTGCGGTTTCACTAGCTATTATCATTCCATGCTTGTATAAAATCCTAGATGATATTACGGTTTTTAGAAAGGAATATATCATTCTAGCCTTATTCTTTCCGCTTTACATAAAATCATTAAAGAAAATATTTGATGAAATTCTAGACAGCACTGATGAATTTTATGACTAAAAACTTCCAAAACATTTTGGTCGACAATTCTTCAACTATAATCCTAATTCGTAATTGAGTTAGGATTATTCTTTTTAATAAAATAAAAATTTTATTACATTTTAACACTCATTAGTATTATTCCTAACATTTTTTTAATATTTTTGCTCGATACCAGAACATATTAAATACCCACCAATCCTTTGAAAAATCTTAGAAAAAAGCCTGTCAAAATACTTTTCTTTGCGATATTCTTTACTATTTACAACTTACACAGTCAATCAAGCAATCAAGCGTCTGTTTATAATTGGTTCGATAATACTGTTAAAAAAGAAAACCTTCCCATTAACAACGGAAAGCTACATACCAATTTTGATAAACTCCTTGGTAAAGTAGATCGATACTACATTTCTGATAAATTTTCGCACGGCAATCTTGGCTACGAAAATCAGGAATATTTTGACACCGACCTTAAATACGACATCTACAAAGATGAGCTTATTTTAAAATCTGAAGGAGATGGACTTATAGAAATCAATCTTATAAAAGAAAATGTACAGTATTTTAAGCTGTACGATAGAAAATTTGTCAATTTAAATTCTGATAAACTGCTTCCAGCAAATTTGAGAAGTGGTTATTATGAAGAAAATCAAGTTGGGAAAAACTTCATCTTTTACATCAAACACTACAAAGATAAAAAGGAGATCATAAAAGGTACAGAGAATTTTATCGATTATTATTATAAGAATCAATTCGTATTATTCATTAATGGAAAATACAATTTAGTAAATTCTAAAAGCGAGCTTATTAAACTATTTCCTAATGAAAAAAATAAAATTAATGACTTCTATCTCTTGAATAGAAATCTGAAAAGTGAAAACGAACCCAGATTCATGGAAAATTTAATGAGATACATCAACAGCATTTAAAAACACTCTCCTTTATAACAGCAAAATAATGAGGTCATTAATTACCACTATAATTTTATTGATTTTTAATCAGTTCGCTTTTTCACAAGATAAGAATACACCAATCAGTATTGAGTTCAACAATATCTCCAGAACGGCGGCTTTACAAAAAGTTGAAGCCATTTCTAAATTCAAAATCTATTATCAAGACATTTGGTTTGATAATAATGTATTGATATCTGGAAATTACAGCAACAAACCAGTTTCTGAAATTGTATCAAAAATATTAGAAGATACAGAGCTGAACTTTTTTATCGACAATAATAAAATCGTACTTACCAAAAACAGTATAATTTACGACACTTTTCCTGATTACGAAACTACTAATCAAACTGCTGTCGCTAAACCTTCAAAATCTGTCAATCCAGTATTTTTTGGACAATTTGATTCTATAAAAAAATCAGGTTCTAAAGGCGCTAATACAAATATTGTATTGGTTGGAAAAGAATCTAACGAATCAAATGCAGGTTTGTACACTTTATCAGGTTACTTAAAAGACATAAAAACTGGAGCGCCGCTTGCAGATATTAATGTTAAAGTTAGAAACACTTCTATCAGCACGGTTACAAATGCTGAAGGATATTACTTTCTAAAAGTTCCAACAGAAGTCAATATCATAGATATCGAATCTATAATCTATCAAAATATTACCAGAAAAATCATGGTATATAGTGACGGAAAGTTAGATTTATTCCTTACAGAAAAACTAAATCAGCTTGACGAAGTTGTCGTAAACAGCAAGGCAACACAAAATATTAGAACTGCCATTACCGGAGTTACAACTATTGAAGCAGAAGGAATAAAAAATATTCCTGTAATTTTAGGAGAAAGAGATATTCTAAAAGTTGCACTTACTATTCCTGGAGTAAAAACAGCGGGAGAAGGTTCTGCTGGATTCAATGTTCGAGGCGGAAAAGAAGATCAAAACTTGATACTTCTAGACAACGGAACCATTTACAATCCGAGTCACTTTTTTGGGTTTTTCTCTGCAATAAATCCTTATACGGTAAACAAAGTAGATATTTATAAAGGTGGAATTCCGCCAGAATTTGGAGGAAGGTTATCTTCTGTTTTTGATATCACTTCAAAAAATGGTAACGTAGATAAATTTGCTGGAGAAGGTGGAATTGGACCTGTAACAAGTAACTTAACTTTTTCTACTCCTGTTGTAAAAGGAAAATCAAGTTTATTGGTCGGAGGAAGAGCAACTTATTCTGACTGGATTTTAAAAACTCTAGACGACGAAAAACTGAAGAAAAGTCAAGCTTCGTTTTATGATTTGTTTGCAAGATATACGCACAAAATAAACGCGAAGAACTCTATTGAAGGAACTGCATATTACAGTAAAGACACCTATAGTATTACTTCAGATTCATTGTATAAATACAGCAACAGAATGGTTTCTTTAAAATGGAAACATTCATTTAACGAAAAACACAATGGAGAGCTGAATGTGACAAACAGTGAATATAAATTTAATATTGATTATGATTCTAATAACTCAAATGCTTTTGATTTTGGATATAAAATAAATGAATCACAAGCGGTATTAAAATTCAATTATAACTTTAATGAAAAGCATAAGTTTATTTACGGAATTACAACCAAATTATACAATGTTAGTCCTGGTGATTTAAAACCAAAAGATCCAAATTCTTTGCTTTTAGAAAGTCATATTCAGAAAGAAAAAGGGTTAGAATCTGCAGTTTTTATTTCAGACAATTATAAAATTACAGATAAATTACTGTTAGATTACGGTGCTCGTTTTTCTGCTTATTCTGCGATGGGACCTTCTGTACAAAAGATATATGAAGACGGACTACCTAAAAATCCATCGACTGTAGTTGAAGAAAAGACATATGAAAATAATGAAACCATTAAAACCTATACTGGTTTTGAACCAAGAATTGGAGTTCGATATCTATTTGATGAAACATTTTCTATAAAAGCGGGTTACGATAAAACTTTTCAGTACATCCATTTATTGTCAAACAATACGACACAATCTCCAACTGACACTTGGAAATTATCTGATTTGAATGTAAAACCACAAAGCGGACAGCAATTTTCTTTAGGATTGTTTAAGAAAACAGACTACAAAAACCTAGAGTTAAG
>NZ_CAMLIX010000194.1 GCF_946479975.1 uncultured Flavobacterium sp. | reverse complement strand
TTTACGATGTCGATTTTTATTACGGTTTTGGCTTTTAAAAACCCAGAAATTATTGTTTTTTCTAAAATTGCTATTTTGATCGCCTCATTTTTAGCCGGACTTTTCGGGTTTGTTTTTCTAAAATATGTTTTGAATAAAAAGGATAGTAATTTAATCGAGTCATGAATAAAGCCCTAATCTTTATAACTTCATTTTATCTGATTTTGACTTCTTTTAATCAAAAAACAGAAACTATTTCTATTTCTACAAATTCGAAAAAAGAAGCAATTCATTCCGAAATAAATTCAAAAGATGAAATCGTAGGTACTTATAAAGCCGATGGTTGTGATCTTTCGTTAATCATTGTAAAAATTAAAAATGATTATCAATATATTTTAAAAACCAATCTTAGAACTTTAAAAGGAAAAGCGATTTATTCTAAAAACAGTTCTGGCGAAAATTATATTACTTTAGAAGGAATTCAATGGGATGAATACGATGGTGATATTAGTGATGAAAATGATTCCATTCCTAAAAAAGAATTAGAAATTCCCGTTGGAATTGATGCTTTGTACGTAAAAGATACTTTGACGATTCAGAATTATGGAAATGCGATGAATTCGTACACGAAGATTTCGGAATGTGGGAGTAAATTTATTCAACTGATTAAAGTAATTTCAAAGAAATAAAAATCCCAAATTCCAATTGATAGCGTTATAAATGAAGAGAATTAGACTAATACTTAAGATATCTATATCGCTGATAATTGTTCTAGTTGGAATTATTATATTTGAAATCATAACTTACAAAAATCCTGCTTCCAATTTTTACTGCGCAACGCCAACTCCATTTTTTTGTGGGAATCCAAACTTAACAGAAAATCAGGAAGAAGGAAAAGAAATATTTAATTCTAATTGTGCTGCTTGCCATAAATTAGACGCAAAAAATACAGGGCCAGCGCTTCGTGGAGTAGATTCATTAGTTTTTGTAAAATGGATTATTGGTGAAAATCACAAAATCGATACTACCAAAATCGAAGATTTAGGAATTGATTATCATAGAACCATGTTTACTGATTATGTAAAAGAAAAAGAATTAAAATTAATAATTGAATATTGTTCGAGAGAACGTGATTATTAATTTTTAAAAAAAACTTTGGCGAATTTCTAGTGTGATTTCTCGTTCCTCGAAATGACAAACTGGAATCTATAATCTTTATAAAATGAAAAAATTCCAAATCCCTATGATAAATTGGAATTTGGAATTTCAATATTGGAATTTCTCTAAAATTAACCCTTGATTTGTTTCAAAGATGTCTTGATTCCTTTTATCAAAGAAGAACTGAAACCATTATGTTCCATTTCATTTAAACCGACAATTGTACAGCCCTGAGGCGTTGTTACACGGTCGATTAGTTGTTCTGGGTGTACTCGTTCTTCTAAAAGCATTTTCGCTGCTCCTTTTACCGTTTGAGCCGCAATTGCTAAAGCGGTGTTAGAATCAAAACCGATTTCGATTCCTGCTTGCATAGACGCACGAATGTAGCGCAATGCATATGCAGTTCCGCACGCGCCTAAAACCGTTGCCGCATCCATTAATTTTTCATCGATTACTGGAGCCGTTCCTAAATCTTGGAATAAGTCAACAATTGGCGAAGCATTTGCTGTATATTTTTCTGGGAAAGAGATACAAGTAGCAGATTCTCCAAACTGTGCCGCAATATTTGGCATTATGCGAACAACTGGATATTCGAAGTTTGTTTTGGTTTGAAGCACTTCCAAAGATAATCCGCTTACTGCAGAAGCAATGGTTTTGTTATGAATTACTGGCAGAATTTCAGCCAAAACGGTATCAACCTGATACGGTTTTATGGTTAAAATTACCACATCGGCATCCTGAATATTGTGTTTATTATCGTTAGAAACCGTAATTCCGTATTCTGTTAAATACTGAATACTTGCTATGTTTCTTCTTGTGACAGTAACTTGGTTGTTTTTCGAGAATTTAGCAATTCCCAAGGCAATAGAAACCCCAAGGTTTCCTCCTCCAATAATGTGTACTTTCATTCTGGTTGGCTTTAATTGTTTGTCGCTGCTAAACAGCATTTTTTCCGCCTGTAAATTACGCAGATTTTCGAGATCTTAAATCACTGTCAGCTGCTAATTTGTGGCAAAAATCTAAAATCCAAGAATTAAGTTTGCTACTCCAAAGTAGAGCATAATTCCGAATACATCGTTGGTTGTCGTAATAAACGGACCAGTCGCAATTGCGGGATCAATTTTATTTTTGTTAAGAAAAAGCGGTACTAAAGTTCCTAAAGTCGCTGCAAAAAGAATCACGACAATCATAGAAATCGAAATCGCAAAACCTACCAAATATTGCTGATACATTACGGAATGATATCCCAATAAAAGCAATGAAATTATACTTCCAGAAATCATCGAAACGGTGATTTCTTTCGTAAAATAACCACGGCTGAATTCTTTTAAAGTTCCGTTTGCTAAACCTTGAACCACAATTGCCGAAGCTTGAACCCCAATATTTCCTGCAGTTGCAGATAATAAAGGCACAAAAATTATTAAGGTAGAATATTTTTGAAATGTTGCTTCGTTTCCTTTCAAAACAAAAGAAGCTACAATTTCAATCACCATTCCGATTAAAAGCCAAGGTAAACGTGCTTTTGTTAGTTCGTAAACACTGTCATTCGACTCAACGTCTTGTGTAATACCCGCTGCTAATTGGTAATCTTTATCTGCTTCTTCTTTGATTACGTCTACAATGTCATCAATCGTAATTCTGCCTACCAAACGTCCTAACTCATCTACAACCGGAATTGCCTCTAAGTCATACTTCTGCATGATACGCGCTACCTCAACATCTTCTGTATCAACATTTACAAAATTTAATTTTCTAATGTAAACTTCACCAATTTGAGTTTTGGTAGAAGAAGTCAGTAAATCTTTTAGGGATAATCTTCCTTTCAGACGGTTTTCATCATCAACTACATAAATAGAATGTACTCTGGATACATTTTCTGCCTGAATTCGCATTTCTTTAACGCAAGTCAAAACGTTCCAGTTTTCATTTACTTTTACAAGCTCTTTTCCCATTAAACCACCGGCCGTATTCTCGTCGTAACGCAAAAGATCAACAATGTCTTTGGCGTGTTCAACGTCTAATATTTCCGAGATTACTTCTGCTTTTATTTCCTGCGAAAGTTCTGCAATAATGTCGGCAGCATCATTGGTTTCAAGCTCATCAAGCTCTTCAGCGATTTCCTTTGGTGAAAGTCGGCTTAAGATATTTTCACGCAGATCTTCTTCCAATTCAAGAAGAATCTCAGCGGTTTTATCACTATCTAAAACTTTAAAGATATAAGTTGCCTCGTCAAAATCTAATTCGTCTAAGATTTCGGCAATATCGGCATGGTGCAAATCGTTCAGTAAAACTTCAAGTTCATTGTCGTTTTTGTTAACAATATGCTCTTCTAACTGATGTATAAAGTCTTTATCAATTTTGAACTCCATCGGCTTCTATTTTTTGAGTTAGTTCAATAAATTCATCGACGCTTAATTGCTCCGGACGTTTATCAAAGATAGTGTCTTCTCGCAATTTGTCTGATAAATTTAATGTTTTCAAACTGTTACGTAATGTTTTTCGTCGCTGTTGAAAAGCAGTTTTTACAACCGTAAAAAATAACTTTTCTCCACAAGGAAGACTGTAATCTTCCTTTCGGGTCATTTTCATCACACCCGATTTAACCTTGGGCGGAGGAATAAAAACATTTTCGTCTACAGTAAACAAATACTCAGTATCATAGAAAGCCTGTGCTAAAACGGATAAGATTCCGTAAGCCTTAGAGCCTTTTTTCTCGCAGATTCGCTCTGCAACTTCCTTTTGAAACATTCCAGAAAACTCCGGAATCTGATCTCTAAACTCTAATGTTCTAAAAACAATTTGAGTGGAGATGTTATAAGGAAAGTTACCAATAATAGCGAACTGCTTATTTTCGTAAACTTGATTTATATTGTATTTCAGGAAGTCTTCTGAAATAATTTTGTCTTTTAATTTTGGATAATTAGCATCCAAATACGCAACAGATTCTGTATCGATCTCGATTACGCGAGTGATAATTGGCTTGTCAAGTAAATATTTAGTAAGCACACCCATTCCTGGTCCTATTTCTAAAACCTCTTCGTATCCTTTTAAACTTAAAGTATCGGCAATTGCTTTTGCGATGCTTTCGTCTTTAAGAAAGTGCTGTCCTAAATGTTTTTTGGCTTTTACTTTTTCCATTTTGTTTCTTGTTTTGCCACGAGGGCGCAAAAGTATTCTTTTTTTTGCCATAAAGGCTTGAAGACGCAAAGCTTTATTTCTTTTTTTTGCCACGAAGGCTCAAAGTCACAAAGTTTTATTTTTTTCTGTCAATAACAATCTGAAAGTTGTCTTTGTTTTTATCTACTTTATTTTTCACAGGAAATCTACTTATTCTTTCACTTAAGCGCAAAAAACTATAAAACCTTTCTACTTTTGATAGTTTTAAAAAGTCTTCCTGTTGTTGCCTGTTACTTTCTTCTTTTGTTTGAAATCGAATTTCCATAATTTATTTTTTTTAATGAAAACAAAGACTGCGACTGAAAACTTAAAAGTCCCTTTTTAAAGTGTGCAAAACTGAAAACCGTGACTGCGACTGAAAACTAAAAAATTAATGTTCCGAAATAACTTCCAACTCTGTTCTGAAAGAAAGCATTTTATCTGCAAATAAACCTAAAGCTTCTCTGTGAAATTCTGGTTCGTCTTCGATATAAAACTTGTCTAGAGTTTCTTTACTATCTGTTACATATTGAACTGAATACGTAATGCCACCCATTTCTTCTTCAATCAAAACTTTTACAATTCTTGCCGAAGAGAATTTTTGAGTTGCCAAAATTTCTGGTATGTGTTTTTCCTGCATCCATTTTAACCATTGGTCGTGAACGCTTTCGTGTATATTGGTGGTAACGTTGTAAATTATCATTTTTTTCTAAAGGTTCTGAGGTTCTGAGTTGCTAAGGTTCTGAGGTTTTTTCTGAAACTTAAAAATCAATTCTCATGTTTTTAATTCTTGTTATTGTAATTTGCTTTTTGGATTTTGGAATTTAAAAATTGGAATTTTATAAATTCTTGTCTCCTCTTAATTCTCGGTATTTTTTTCTGGCATCGACAAAGTAAATACTGTCTTGATGGTTAAAAATTACTTTTTCATACAAAGACTTGGCCTTTTCTGCGTCTTTTAATTCGTCGTTGTAAATTTCTGCTGAGAAAAACAGTGCTTCGTCAACATAAATTCCGTCGCTGTGATGGTCAATGATTTGCTGGTATTGGCTTAAAGCCGAAGTGTAATCCTTCTGACTTTCAAACACTTTTCCTAAACGCAACAATGTTACAGCTTCGATTTCTTGTCCTTTATAGGTTTTTAAAATGTTCTGAAACTGCGTTATTGCTTCTTGTTTTTTATTCTGATAAATTAAAAAATCTCCTTTTGCAAACTGCTTTAGCGCTACTTGAGTAGAATCTGCAGCTGTATTATCATTAATCAGTAAAAAATATTCTAAAGCGTCATTTGCAATCAATTGCGTGTTTGCTGCTTTTAATTCTTTAAATTGTTTGTTTGCCCACTCAAAATCGCCTTTGTAATAACTTGTTTTGGCCGCTTTCAAACTCGCTTCGTGCGCCATGACATCATTCTTTAAATCCAATTGAATCTGCGAATAATAAATCAGCGCTTGATTGTATTTTTCTTCCAAAAGCAAAATATCTGCCAATTCCATTTTAGCATCGGCTTTTTGATATTCGTTTAAATTCAATTCTAAAGCCTTTTTGACTACTGCCTTTCCTTCTTCTGTCTTTTTTAAATTAAAAGCCAGAAAATGCGCTTGAATCAATTGCAAAGATAAGGTAAACGGATTGATTTCGTAAGTTGCCAATAATTGCTGTAATTCCTGATTGATTGCTGGATACTCTTTTTCCTGCGCATTATCAATCTTAATCTGCATTAAATAAGCATTTGACTGAATCAGTAAATTTAAATCTTTGGTGTTTTGAAGAATAAAATTCAGAATTTCAACTGCCGTTTCATCATCGTCTTCGTTCATCGCAAACTGACTCAGATTTACGATACTCATCAATGATTCTGGTTCGCGTTTGTAAATGGCTTTTTCTTGTATAAATGCTTTTGAGAATTCTTTCTGCTGTACATAAAACCAGCTCAAATAATGATTCCAGAAAACATCCTGATCTTTTTGGGTTCTTAAGATCAGCGCTTTTCGCATCGCATCTTTAAAAGTTGTGTTGTCTGTTTCTCCATTCATGAAACGAGACAATTGCGTTTGAATCAAACTAGTATTCTGCGGATTGGTGAAAGATTCTGTCAATAACAAATCGATCATTAAATCGGTTTTGCCCAATTGTCCGTACAACATTCCGATTTGGAAATTGAAATTAAAGTTCGGCTGAACCTGCATTGCTGTCTGATACGCTTTTAAAGCATATTCCAACAATACTTTTTTCTCAAACGAACTCGCAATTCCGTAAACATCATTCGGATTTACTTTTATTTTCTCAATTGCTTGTTCGTAGTAATTTTTGGCCTTGGAATCGTTTTTCTGTAATTGAAAATTATATCCTAATTCTACTAAAAAAACACCTTGTTTGTAACGATTGTAACGTTCTTGAATAGCTTTTTCGGCATTTGCAAATTGCTGTAATTGCTGGTAACAATCGACAGTTCGCAAAAAATACTGCGTATTAGAAGGCGAACCCTTTAAAAGTTCTTCGTAACTGATTTTGGCTTTCTCAAAATCGCCTTTGTCGTAGTAATATTGCGCCAGCTGCTCGTTTTGACTAAAAGCAAAACCAGAACATAATAAAACGATAAAAAGCAGTATGTTTTTCATATTTATAGTTTTGTTTTCAGTCATTTTCAGTTTTCAGTGGCAGTCGCAGTTTTCAGCCTAACAAAACTGTAAACTGTCACTGAAAACTGCGACTGAATACTGGGTCTTTCTAATTTTTCAATACTGAAAACTGTCACTGAAAACTGGGACTTTTATAATTTTTCCACAAAATCAATCCTAGCCCAATTAAAATAAACGGAATACTTAAAATCTGTCCCATATTAATCAGCATATCATTCTCAAAAGCTTCTTGATTTTCTTTGAAAAATTCAATTATAAAACGAGCTGAGAATAATAAAGTTAAGAAAGTTCCAAAGATTAATCCCTGCGCGCTTCTGATTTTTTCAGATTTGTACATATAAAACAGAATTCCGAAAATCAATATATAAGCAAAAGCTTCGTACAATTGCGTTGGATGTCTCGGAATCAAATCATCTCTTTGAAAAACCACTCCCCAATTTCCGTTGGTTGGTTTTCCGTAGATTTCAGAATTCATAAAATTACCCATTCTAATAAAAGCGCCCGTTACAGGAACTGCAACCGCCATTTTATCCAGAAGTCCTAAGAATTGTACTTTGTATTTTCGGCAGTATAAAATCATTGCAGTAATTACTCCAATCGAACCTCCGTGACTTGCCAAACCTTGATAACCTACAAATTGGTAAACCCCTTTTATTTTCTGAATTGGTAAAAGAATTTCTATTGGATGTTTAAAGAAATAATCGGGTTCGTAAAAAAAACAATGTCCAAGTCTGGCGCCTAAAACGGTTCCGACGATGACATAAATAAGTAAAGAATCAAGATTGTCTAAAGAAAGATTTTCTTTTTTGTAAATGTTTCTAACAATGTAAAACCCGAGAAGAAGTCCGCAGGCAAAAAGTGCTCCGTAATACTTTAAAGGAAAACTATCTGTTATCCAAAATATAACGGGATCGACGTTCCAGTTTAAGATACCGTTTTTCATTAGTCGCAATTTTCAGTCTCAGTTTTCAGTTTCCAGTCTCAGTGAGCAGCCGAAACTGAAAACTGTGACTGTGACTGTAAACTAAAAACTAGTTTATAATATCAAATCCGCAGTAAGGACGTAAAACCTCTGGGATTACGATTCCTTCTGGAGTTTGGTAGTTTTCAATAATTCCGGCTAAAACACGTGGAAGCGCTAATGAACTTCCGTTAAGTGTATGTGCCAGTTGATTTTTCCCTTCTTTGTCTTTGAAACGTAATTTCAAACGATTTGCCTGGAAAGTTTCAAAGTTAGAAACAGAACTAATTTCTAACCAGCGATCTTGCGCTGTAGAAAACACTTCAAAATCATAAGTTAAAGCAGATGTGAATCCCATATCGCCACCGCAAAGACGTAAAACTCTGTACGGTAATTTCAATTCTTGGAGAATCTCTTTTACATGTTCTACCATTCCGTCAAGCGCTGCATAAGAATTATCTGGATGCTCAACACGAACAATTTCTACTTTATCAAATTGGTGCAAACGGTTTAATCCACGAACGTGCGCGCCGTAAGAACCTGCTTCACGACGGAAACATGGTGTATACGCGGTATGTAAAACGGGAAGATCACTTTCGTTTAAAATAACATCGCGGAATAAATTCGTAACCGGAACCTCAGCCGTCGGAATCAAATATAAATCATCAATTGTAGAATGATACATTTGTCCTTCTTTGTCTGGCAATTGTCCAGTTCCGTAACCTGAAGCTTCGTTTACCAAATGCGGCACCTGAACTTCATTATATCCTGCAGCGGTATTTTTGTCTAAAAAGTAATTGATCAAAGCACGTTGAAGCCTTGCTCCTTTTCCTTTATAAACAGGAAATCCTGCTCCGGTGATTTTTACACCCAATTCAAAATCGATAATATCGTATTTCTTCACCAATTCCCAGTGCGGCTGAGCGCCTTCGTGTAAAACGGGAATATCTCCTTCTTGGAAAACATTCAAATTATCATCTGGCGTTTTTCCTTCAGGAACAATATCAGCCGGAAGGTTTGGTAAAGTGTATAATTTATTGGTTAACTCAACAGCCAAAGCTTCTGCTTTTTCGCCAAGTTCTTTACTTTTTTCTTTTAGTGAAACTGTTTTTTCTTTCAAGATTGCTGCTTTAGCTTTCTCACCAGCTTTCATCAATTCACCAATATCTTTGGACAATTTATTAGATTCTGATAAAGTATTGTCTAATTCTACTTGTGCAGCACGACGGTTTTCGTCTAATTGAACCACTTCTTCAACAACGCTTTTAGCATCGATATTTCGTTTTGCTAAAGCCTTGATTACTTTCTCTTGATTTTCTCTAATAAATGCAATTTGTAACATAGCTTGTTTTTTATAACTATTGTATTTTTTATAACGGAAGCAAATTTAA
>NZ_CAMLIX010000193.1 GCF_946479975.1 uncultured Flavobacterium sp. | reverse complement strand
TTCAATCCACTTGGTACTAGTACTAAGTTACCAACTGTATTGGTCAGGCTGTTGAGTTTCTCTAATTCGCTAAGACTTAAATTTGTTATGTTATTATATTTTTGAGGTTTTATATGCTCTAAACTGCGTTTGTTTGCTTTTGCAAAATCCTCGGGCAGATTATAAGACTGTTCTTCGTACAGGGAAAAATCAAATTTTTGAAACTGTTTGTTGGTTCGCATTACATTCATGCGAAGTAACTGCCTTGCCACTATTGCATATTTATTATGATATACATCCGGATGTTCTACAATTGATTTAATAAAATCGTCCTTTGAAGTTCCATCGAGGATTTCTTTGATATATTCACTTTTTAAATAGGCTTCGAAGTTTTTTTTATCATCAATATATCTCTGAACCAAATCTAGTACTCTTTCCTCTTTATTCCTTAAGCCGCAACCTTTAAATAAGAGTCCCAAATGATTGTGGATACTAACATTGTTATACCATTCCTGCAATATATTTTGAAGTAATCTCATTTTTTTAAAAACTTCTATCGCCTCAATTATCGTTTGATCTTTATTCGCTATTTCGTTTTTGAAATATTCAAATAATCCATTTTCGGCACTGGCTATTGTAGCCTTATTAAATCGGATATAAAGCCTGCAGAGAATTACCAGACCCGGTTCTGTATCTTTAGTATTTTTCTTTAACTCTAAGAGACTGCAAAATTCAATATGTTTTTTATTTTCCCACCATTTTCTCCAATTGTCCCATTCTATTGCAAATTTTGATCGCAGCTGGTTTACTTGCCATTCCAAACCCTCATTGTTTGAATCTTCACTTAGTTCTGTAAATAACTGACGTGATGCCTCTCGTAACAAATTAGATTTAACCAAATCGGTTTGAGTCATTTCTGCTTTATCTTTGTTCATCATTGAAAAGACCTTAGTTTCATCCTGATTTTCATCAAGTTTGATGTAGATAATTTTAATATTTTCCTGAATGAAATCCGTAAATAATTGTAAATTTTCTAATCCTTGTATTTTATCTTCACATAGATTCCATGCTTTTTTTAAAGCAGCAATATCCTGAATATTTTCATCACCTTCACAGTGGCCTTTTAAGAATCCTTGAACTACATGATTTGCATCATCCCTTACTGAATAATGGAATTTATCTTCTAAGTTAATTTGAAGCTTCATCCCTTTGCTGTGTAGCACACAAAACAAGATATATAAAGAAGTGGTACGCTGCTGCCCATCAACGAGTTCTATTGAATCTGTAGTCTCTTTAGCTGTAATTCCCTGTAAATAATATTCATAATTAGGAATTATTTTTTCATCACGAACTGCATTGTGAAATTCATCTTTAAAATCCTGTAGTAGTAATGATAAATGCAAATCACCACGTTTGACATTTTTTTGCAAACTCCATTTGTAACCTCTTTGATAATAGGGAACCACAAATTTTCTGGTATCACTGAAGTATTCTTTTAAATTTTTAAAATTTGACATTAATGTGTATTTTCTATTACTTGATTATAATCTGCTATCGTTACTTCTTGCTGATATTCCTTAAAATTTCACCCACAATAACTAAATACTTCTTTTTAATTGTGAATTAAAAAAATTTCCAGTATTTTAAAACTTGACGGATTCTTACTCAATACATTTCTCCACGTTACTTTTCCTGTTATAAATTCCAAGAAAGATGTTTTATCTTCCATTACAAAATATTTACGTCGATAATCATTAGAGGTAAGTAAACTTACATAATTACTGAATAGGCACGTCGTCTTATACCGTTAGCGTTTTTTTCATTCCATTTTCCAAATTTGAACTCAGCAATTCGCAGATTGTTTTCCATATCAAAACGTTCCTTATGATTTCCAGCGCCAAGAGACAAATATTCTAGCTGCTCTTCTTTATTTTCATTTAGCAAAACTTCTTTTGCAATCATAATGACCAAGGCATGAACTATTTCATCAATTTGAAATGAAGCGTCTTTAATTATATTGGCAGCCAGAAAAATATTTTCGAAATCAGATCTGACTATTGTATTGTCTAATTTCTCTAAATGCCTAAAGGTTTCTTTTAAGGCTTTGGTTTTTAAAGGCGTCAACTATATTTAGAGCGTCATGAATATTCATATTGATAAGATTAATTTTCCTTAATGCATATACAATACAAATTAAATTATTCCTTTCATAATTACATTACGGAAAACCGTATCCAGGAATAATTCTGTATTGATACTACTTCCGTATTTTTCATTTAAAAGGTTGCATGAGTTTCAATAAGCTTCATATTATTGATTATGGTAGTATCGGCTTTTTCAAGTAGTCTTTACTTATATAGAGAAGAGTAGTTTTGAAGGTGTAGCTAATCCCAGTTGTCTTAGCTTAATTTACCGAATCGTTGACTCCAATTCTAAGTCAGATCTTATAATAACAGCTCTATTGATGATTTAAACGTCTAAATCCCCATCCTAAATAATCCTGTATGTACCAATTTTATAATTTTTAACATTTTATGAACGAATAATATTTTTAGACATAATCAACACATTTACAAACATTTACAATTATAAACACAATTAAATTAGTCAAATAAAACTATACTCAAAGAATAATAGAGATTGATATTCCAAAGATTTTGTCACATATAAGCGACACAATGTACTCTGGCATTTTTTGCACGATCAAAATTATTAAACTCATACCTTCTATTTCATAAACAGTTAGCCAGAAATTAAAGTTAAAGACGTGCATAAAAATTATTTCCTTTATAAAAACATCAAAAATATTTCTTGAATTGAAAAAACATTTTATCTTTGCACCCGCAATGAAGAAATGATTGCGACATATTGGAGGAATGGCAGAGCGGTCGAATGCGGCAGTCTTGAAAACTGTTGACTGTAACAGGTCCGGGGGTTCGAATCCCTCTTCCTCCGCTAAAGGCTTAAAAATATAGTGTACTTAGACTTATTGAAAAAGCCTTAAAAATTAGCAGCCCTGCAAATCATTAGATCTGCAGGGTTTTTCTTTTATACGCTTTTACAGATTTATAATATTCCGTTTTGTGGCATATTCGTGGCGCATTCGGAATTGAGCGCACCTGTGCCACAAATATTACGCTTTACAAATTTTGTGGCAGAATCGTGGCATAACCAAAAATGCAAATTAAAAGTGATCAAAGCCAGCAGTTCTGAAAAGAGGTTCGAACCGAGATGAGACCGCTGTTTTGTCGATTTGGTAAAACATATTCCATTTTTTTTATCTGTTCACGTTTTTAAATGGTTCACGTTTAGTGAACACTACAAAAAAATGAACATGATCTAACTTAATATAAGCTAGCTAAAAATCTTTCCAGTTTTGATGTCTTAAATTAAAACGCTCAAAATTTGAAAGGTGGGGTAGAAATATAGGTAGATAACATAATTAACAATTATATCATAATTGAAGAAAATTTTAAAGCCCATCTTACTAACTGGTAAGAAATTTACAATTATAATAGGTAGAAACATAGGTAGAAAAACAAAATTTCGATGCCATTTAGTTAATTACTTCTAGCACTCTGAATTATTAATTTTAAATTCACATAGAAAAAGAATCTTAAAATTAAGAAAATGCAGAAACATCAAATTTATGATCTCTATTTCAAAGTAAATACTACTTGCCTTTACAACATTTCACAGGGCTTACTGCAAAACAAAAAACTAACAATCAACCGTTTAACCCAAACAAAACATCTCCAAACTCTTGACTTTCTCAAAAAAAAAGACTAACTTTGCCTAAATGGATACATGAGACGCTTATTGCTTAAACAATAACGCTTTTTCCAAATTAAGTAAGCAATAAGCGTCTCATGTATCCATTTAGAAACCGATAGTTCTTCATCACAAAGACTTCGTCTTTGTGATGAAGAACTATCGTAAATTTTCCATCCGACTTAAAAATCCCGTACATTTAACTTTTCTCCTTAAAGCAAATTACAAGGTACATTCTACAAAAAAATCACTCCATTCAATAAGAACATAAAATTAATATATTTGTCGCAAATATTTACTATATTTGCGACAAAGTATCACTTAAAAAATGACAGAAAGTACTGAAAATAAAGTAATTGAACGTATAAAAAAAGCCAAGAGGGGGTCTGTGTTTTTTACTGACGATTTTCTTCGTTTCGGAAGTGCAAAAACAATCAGTAAATCCTTAGAACGACTTACTGAAAAAAAAGAAATCATGAGAGTTTCCAGAGGTATTTATACAAGGCCCGAAATAAACAAAACCCTTGGAATCACAATAACTCCTTCAATTGAGAATATCGCAAAGGCAATAGCGCGTCGAGATCGGGCACGCATTATTCCTACTGGTGCATATTCTCTAAACATTCTTGGACTTTCTACACAGATACCAATGAATGCTGTATATCTTACTGATGGTGTTGCCAGAAAAATAGCAATAGGAAAAAGATCGCTACATTTAAAAAAAACAGCAACAAAAAATCTGGCCTCCATTGGAGAAATAAGCGGACTGGTAATTCAAGGCCTTAAGACATTGGGAAAAGACCAGCTTAATGAGGACGAGAGATTAAAAGTAATTGAAATATTAAAAAAAGAAAAGATAGAACGCCTGCGTCATGATATTAAATTAGCTCCTGAATGGATCCGAACAATAATGAAAGCGGCATTACCAGAAAACCAGCAGCTATGATAAAAAATTGGATTTCATTAACAGATGAAGAAAAAGCAGGTTTATTTACAGAAGCAGCAGCACAAAAAGGGCTTCCTGCTTATGCTGTTGAAAAAGACTGGTGGGTCACTGTGACACTGCTGGCAATTTTTACCTCCCAATATTCAGATCATCTCATATTCAAAGGAGGAACTTCATTAAGTAAAGCTTACAATTTAATTGAACGATTCTCTGAGGATATTGATCTTGCTATAGATAGAAGTTTTCTTAAATTCCCAGGAGAACTTTCTAAAACTGCGATCAAAAAACTTCGCAAAGCTTCTGGGCAATTTATCATTGCTGACTTCAAAAATGAACTTGAAGCACAACTTTTAAAAATTGGGATACCAAATACTCTCTTCAGCCTCAAAACTGATGAAAATATCGATGACACAAGCGACCCGCACTCAATTGAACTAATATACAAGCCTGTAATTAATCATGGATCAGGTTACTTGCCTCAAAGAGTTCTGATCGAAATCGGAGCCAGATCACTAAGAGAACCCTCTGAAATGCGTCCTATTTCATCCATACTTGATGAAACATTCCCTGAACAATCTTTTAATATCCCTGCTTTTAATGCAAACGTAGTATTACCATCCAGAACTTTTCTTGAGAAAGTTTTTCTACTTCATGAAGAATTTAGTAAGCCTGTTGATAAAATCAGATTTAGTAGGCTGACCAGACATTTATATGATTTAGAAAAAGTTATGGATAATGAATACGGAATTTCTGCGGTTAAGGATAAAAATCTATTTTTTACCATTGTAGAATTTAGGCAAAAATACACCGCAGTGAGAGGCATATCTTATGAAAGACACACCCATTCTACTTTATCATTCCTTCCACCTCCGGAAGTGGATGAAGCATGGAGACAGGACTATACAGAAATGAGAGAAAATATGTTCTATGGCGCAACACTTAGCTATGATATGCTAAAAGAAAGACTAAATGTTCTTAATGATCGCTTTAAAGAGAACGGCCTTAACTCACAGAACGACAACTAAAAGAAAAACATCAAATCTAAATTCAAAACCAGTAAAAAAAAAATTTCCTATCTTAAATTTTAAACAATAAAAACCTTATCAGCGGCAAATCTTTCATTTTCACCTCTCTGAATATACCCAAGCTGGTTTGTTACCACATTTGTATTTCCAATTTTAAAATCTTTAGTATTATAATGGCTGTGTCCATAAATCCAGCACATTGGGTCGAACCTCTCAATAAGCTCTGAAAGCTCAACAGCAAAAGCTTCATTCAATAGGCTCTTTTTATACATTTTCGGATATTTTTTAAAAGTTGGAACATGATGAGTTGCAACGACAACTTTTTTAGAATCTACTATTTCCAAGGCATTACTAATAAAATCTACATTCTCAAAATACAGCTTATTGTAATTATCTGCCGAAAACCTGTCTCCATCGTATTTGACAACATGAAAATCACTAAGTCCTCTTTCAATATTTAATCGGGAAACCTCACTAATGTGAGACCATAGAGTCGAGAAAACCAGTTTTAAATTATCATATTCTACAACATAATTATTTAGAAGGATTACATTATTCCTAATTTTTTCATAAAAAGTTCCTGTTTTCAGAAGAACATCAAAATGGTAATACTCATGATTTCCAGGAATCCAATATGTCATTTGGAAATTATCGGATAAGAAATCAAAAAAATCCTGATGTTTATCCATGAGCGAAAAAGGTACAATATCCCCAGCCAGAATTAAGATATCTCCATTTGGAATTAAGGGATTATCTCTCATAAATTCTTTGTTTTTAATAAACTCCAGATGCAGATCTGAAGCATATTGAATTCTGTTTATCTCCATATTATTATTATTTTAAAGAAACAAGACTCCCAAAAAGAAAGAAAGTTGCTCTTTATATTGTTATAAAAAAAAAGATTCATTCAGAGACTATTTTTACGAAGAGTTTCCTCAATCTTCACACTATCGTAAAGAAATATATCTCCTAGTTTAGTATATGGAAGAATCCCAGTCTGCCTGTATTTTATAATAGTATTATTAGACAGACCAAATATCTTTTTTAAATCTTCATTTCTGTAATAGGCAGGTCTCAAGGTTTTCCCTTTACTGATTTTTGAATCGATCACTTCCAGTTTTACCATTAAAGGATCTATAATATTTTTAATCTCCATTATAAAAGCCTGTCTCTTTTCTTTCTTTGTCATATTGAATTGTTTGTTAATGTTATATTTTTTTCATCCCGAGCTTACCAGTTCTCAAGTTTTCTTTTTCGCTCCATCAATATCCCAATCAAGTCATCTAAAAATTTAATCTGTTTCTCTTTATAAGTATAACCTTTACACTCTGAAAACTGTCTACTTATTCTAGTTATTTTTTTCTGAACTCCTTCATGATTTTTATATGTAAAATTTTCACTTACAAATTCCTGAATACTGATTCGATTTTTTTTCACATCAGATGGATCAAAAAATAAAAGACCTTCATCCATTAGGACATAAAAAAGAATTGCAAGCTCACTTTTACTATAAGAGCTTTTGCATCTTTCAGACGATGATTGATTACTCTGAAAATCATTTAAGAGCAATAAGTTTTCAATCTTTTTCACCCTCTTATCGAGCTTAAAGAAATTATCTAAAATTTCAGAGGTCTTGGCTTTCGTCATTTAAATAAATTATTATTTCTGATTTTTTCCCAACAGAAGTTTCTGTCGAACAATTAGTCATAATGCTTTTAGGCTATTAAGCTGTAAAACAAATCTGACTATAAACAATGCTAAAGTAATTGTCGAAAATGGGATTATCTGTATCATTTGTCACACTCGACCTTTTTATTTATTTAACTTTTAAGTTTTTACATTACATATGTATTTTAAGAAAATTATGATAAGGGTAAAAATCTCCAAATTTTGAAGTATTAGTAATTTTACTGCTTTAGCAGTAAAAAATGCATTTTGAAAATTCAGAGGATTCAAAATGAATATAAAAAAGGCTCTTTTACTGCTAAAGCAGTAAATATTGCAGTTTTATGATGAACTTTAAGAAAAGTGTGCCTCTTAATCACAAATAAACACGTTAAAATGCTTAAACATATTGGATAGCTATCAGGTGCTTATTTCAATACACTTCGGGTCTTAGGTCACCATGAAGATTTTCTTAAACTTGCAAATGATGATACTTTTGGACGAAAATTACAAGACTTAGAGTTGTCATAATTTAGAAGAAATGACACAGCTATTATTATATATATTCCACTATATGCAAAAGCATATAGTTTTAAAAGTGAGGCTTACTTATATTCAAAAGCATATAATTAACTGTGCAACAATAATATCGGAAACGGCATTAATTATAAATTCTCATTTAAACAGAGATACAAAAAGCTGCGTCAGAAATTGATTATGTTATAAAAAAATGTATTTTTGTTATATTAAAAAAAACAGAATTATAACCAATTAATAAACAATACGTTACATGCTAAATTAGCACATTTTAAAGTTCGTGGCAGAATCGTGGCACAGTAGTTAAAAAAAATTAGAAATGCAGTATAAGAGCGTGATGCGGAGCTTAGGTTCGAATCCCTCTTTCTCCGCCAGTAGAAGTTTCAGAAGAAACTTTAAAAGTCAAAGGCTTTAAACACTAGTGTTTAAAGCCTTTGACTTTTTACACACTTCTCAAAAAACACATGTTTTCTCAAAAAAAGTAGGTGACTAATAAGAAAGAATTCCCCAGAACTAGGCAAGCCATCTCAAAAGAAAGATGGCCAGCACTAATAACCTTAGAATCCCTTAAATTGAAAAAGAAATACTATTCAAAAATCTACTTTATCTTTTTCAGCTTAGTGCAGTCACTCTTCAGAATAGTATAAGATGCAGGTCTGGGATGAAAGTTTACCAAAAAGAATTAAGTTAGAAAAAAGATACAAGTTTCAAGAAAAATAAATCAGTATTTAACTTCAGCTGAACGATATTTACTTATTCAAAAATTACCACATATGAATGAATAAATGCAAAACTACTCCAGCTCAGTACATTCATAGCCAAGGCTATGGAAAAAAGCACCTATCTGTTTCGGGCTCGACCTGCTTTCCGATACTCTGAAAATGTTGTCACAATCCTCCAGATCGAAGTTCCACCGGGCCTCGGGCATAAATTTGTCAAGCAGCGCCGTTATTTTTTGTACCATCTGCTGGCTCTCCACAGAGGTTTTGAATACATATATCATATATCGATCTTTAGCAGTCAGAGTCCTTTTTTCCCTTCCATCCAGTAGCCGTGGGAGAGTATTTTGGCTGAAGTAAACCTTTTCACGACTTTGCGGAATGTCTGCACAGATGCCGCATTTCCCGTCATTACGAAACAGCTGCTTTTGGACTCCTTCCTATGCAATGCAGGCAGAGCGGCAATCCAGTCCTCGTTTCTGAACGATCCGTCCTTGGGAAATATAGTGTAATTTTCGAGCTGCAGCAGTTCAGGCACATTTGCGTTCTGCTGGTCCAGTTCAAAATAAAACTCAAACTGCTGCTTGTTTTTCCTGAAAGCTGGCAATAAGGAAGAGGCAAGCGCCAGAGAGGTTTCATCACCAAACACAACGTATTGCTGCACCGAGCTGTCATAACATCTGTGCGGTTTTAGGATACTGGTG
>NZ_CAMLIX010000192.1 GCF_946479975.1 uncultured Flavobacterium sp. | reverse complement strand
CGGAAAACGTTCTCAGGCATTTGAATATGTATTGAAATATTCCGGACGTTTTACCAAAAAAGAACAATATGAGAACATTGTTATAAAATCAAATCCAAACGGAGAGCTTTTACGTTTGAAAGATATTGCTAAAGTAGAGTTTGGAAGCTCGATGTATGATATTTATTCGAATTTGAACGGAAGACCGTCAGCGGCAATCGTATTGAAACAATCTTTTGGAAGTAATGCCAATCAGGTTATCGAAGAAGTAAAAGCGAAGCTGGAAAAAATCAAGCAAAGATTTCCAAAAGGAATGGATTATGAAATTTCGTATGACGTTTCTAAATTCCTTGACGCTTCTATCGAAAAAGTAATCCATACATTGGTTGAAGCATTTATTTTGGTAGGTTTAGTAGTTTTCCTTTTCTTAGGAGACTGGCGTTCTACAATTATTCCGGCAATTGCCGTACCAGTATCGCTGGTTGGAACTTTTGTGTTCATGACCTTCTTTGATATTTCATTAAACTTAATCACCTTATTTGCTTTAGTATTGGCAATTGGAGTCGTCGTCGATGATGCGATTGTGGTTATTGAGGCCGTTCACGCCAAGATGGAAGAGGAACATCTGTCGCCATTAAAAGCAACTAAGAAAGCCATGCATGAAATCGCGGGGGCAATTATTGCAATTACCTTTCTTATGGCGGCGGTATTTATTCCCGTAGCATTTATGTCGGGTCCAGTGGGAGTTTTCTACAGACAGTTTTCTGTAACTATGGCAACTGCGATTATTCTTTCTGGTATTGTGGCTTTGACATTGACACCAGCGCTTTGTGCAATGATGTTAAAAAACAATCACGGAGTACCGAAAAAGAAAACACCAGCCAATAGATTTATTGATGGTTTTAATGAAAAATTCAATTTAGCGCAAGGTAAATATCAAAATTTATTGGCTAAAATTGTGAACAGAAGAGCCGTTACGATTGTAGCACTTTTGGTTTTCTGTGCTGGAACATGGTTAATAAGCAGTTCTGTTCCTTCAGGATTTATTCCGAATGAGGATCAGGGAATGTTTTATGCTGTAATTCAGACTCCTCCAGGTTCTTCATTAGAAAGAACTAATAGTATTGCAGAGCGAGTGCAAAAAATTGCAGAAGATATTGATGGAGTAAAATCTGTTTCTTCGTTAGCGGGTTATGAAATCCTTTCTGAAGGTACTGGAGCAAACTCTGGAACTTGTTTGGTGAATCTTAAAGATTGGAGTGACAGAAAAGAATCTGTTGTGGAGATCATGCACGAAATGGAGGAAAAATGTAAAGATATTACAGGAGCTAATATCGAATTCTTCCAGCCACCTGCTGTACCTGGATATGGTGCTGCCGGAGGATTCGAGCTTCGTTTGCTGGATAAAACAGGTTCTGTTGATTACAAAAAAATGGAACAGGTTAATAACGATTTTGTTGCAGAATTGAACAAACAGCCAGAATTATCAAACGTATTTAGTTTTTACAGTTCTAGTTTCCCACAATACATGATGAAAGTCGATAATGACTTGGCACAGCAAAAAGGTGTTTCTATCGAAAACGCTATGAATACTTTGTCAACTCTTGTGGGAAGTAACTATGAGATCAGTTTTATCAAATTCGGTATCAACTATAAAGTAATTGTTCAGGCTTCGCCAGAATATCGTGCGCAGCCAGATGATATCTTAAAATTGTATGTGAAAAATAATCGTGATGAAATGGTTCCTTTTTCTGCTTTCATGAAATTAGAAAAAGTGTATGGACTTTCAGAAATTACACGCCATAACATGTACACCTCAACACAAATTAGTGGTTCGCCAGCAGCAGGATTTAGTTCTGGAACTGCGATTAAAGTAATCCAGAAAGTGGCAGCTGAAAAATTACCAAGAGGTTACGATATTGACTGGGCAGGTATTTCTGCTGATGAGGTTGCACAAGGTAATCAGGCAATTTGGGTATTCTTAATCTGTTTAGGATTTGTTTACTTGGTATTAGCAGCACAGTATGAAAGTTTTATTCTGCCATTATCAGTAATTCTTTCGTTGCCAGCAGGTATTTTTGGAGCTTTCTTTTTATTGAAATTAACTGGATTAGAAAACAATATCTACGCTCAGGTTGCCATGGTAATGCTTATTGGTTTATTAGGTAAAAATGCCGTGTTGATTGTAGAGTTTGCAATTCAAAGACATGCAGCTGGAAAATCAGTTTTAGAAGCAGCAATGGAAGGAGCAAAAGCAAGGTTCCGTCCAATTTTGATGACATCGTTTGCTTTCATTGCAGGTTTATTACCGCTTGCATTTGCAAGTGGCCCAGGAAAAATTGGTAACAGAACAATTGGTACTGCAGCAGCGGGAGGTATGCTTATCGGAACGATCTGCGGTGTATTTGTAATCCCGGGATTGTATTTCATATTTGCTAAGATTGCCGAGAAACACAAGCTGGTAAAACATGAAGAAGAAAATCCATTAACAGAAGAAATTGATAACAATCATGTATAAAGTTAAATCATATCAATATAGTATTGCATTAGCTGTATGTCTAGCAGTTGCAGGGTGTAAAACCCCTGCACCTGAGGCAGCAGTTGCTACAAGTACGCCGGTTCCTGAGTCGTTTGGCCAAACAGCTCAAACGCAGGATGCGAACAATAATACAGCTTCTTTAGCTTGGAAAGATTATTTTAAAGATCAAAACCTCATCGAGTTAATTGATGTTGCTATTAAAAATAATCAGGAACTAAATATCACTTTGCAGGAAATCGAAATTGCAAAGAATGATATTCGTGTAAAAAAAGGACTTTTGATGCCAACTGCAGGTTTACGTGCCGGAGCAGGAGTTGAAAAAGTGGGTAGATACACGAGCCAAGGTGCGGGTGATGCTACAACAGAAATTAAACCAGGTAAAGAAACGCCAGATCCACTGGGAGACTTTACAATTTCGGCTTATGCCAACTGGGAAGTAGATATCTGGAAAAAACTTCGTAATTCTAAAAAAGCAGCTTTAGACAGATATTTAGCGACTGTAGAAGGTAAAAACTTTGTCATTACAAACCTGATTGCTGAAGTTGCTGATTCTTATTATGAATTACTAGCGTTAGACAATCAATTGGATATTGTAAAACAAACAATCAAATTGCAGACTAATGCTTTAGAAATTGTAAAAGTTCAAAAACAAGCAGCAAGAGCAACAGAACTTGGAGTAAAGAAATTTGAAGCAGAGGTTCTAACTTCACAAAGTATGGAGTTTGATATCTTACAGCAGATAAAAGAAACAGAAAACAAAATCAACTTTTTGCTTGGAAGATATCCGCAGGAAATTAAAAGAACAAGTAATACCAATTTCTTAAGTCTTTTACCAGCTGTGGTAAGTTCTGGAATTCCATCTCAATTGTTAGAAAATCGTCCAGATGTAAAACAAGCAGAATTAGAATTAGTCGCTTCAAAATTAGATGTAAAAGTAGCTCGCGCAGAATTTTATCCTTCTTTGGATATTACTGCTGCAATAGGAGTAAACGCTTTTAAACCATCATATTTGTTTACAATGCCAGAATCGTTACTATATTCATTAGCGGGAGATCTTGTTGCGCCTTTGATTAATAGAAATGCGATTAAAGCAGAGTTTGCAAGTGCAAATGCAAGACAAATTCAAGCCTTATACAATTACGATCGTACGGTTTTAAACGCTTATTTAGAAGTTTCAAATCACTTGTCTAAAATTGAGAATCTTCAAAAAGGTTACGATCTTAAATCAAAACAAGTTGATGCGTTAAATACTTCTATTGACGTTTCAAACGATTTGTTTAAATCGGCTAGAGTAGATTATTTCGAGGTTTTAATGACACAGAGAGATGCATTAGAAGCAAAATTAGAATTAATCGATACTAAAAAAGAACAACTTAATGCTGCAGTTCATGTTTACAGAGACTTGGGCGGCGGATGGAAATAATATTGCCTGTTAATTTGTAGTGAAAAAGCCTTTCGGGAGTAAATTCTGAAAGGCTTTTTTTATTGTGATTAAAGAACTGTAATTTGTTCTCTATATACTTTTAGTATTTCTTCGTCGGGCGAAATGTTAGTTACTAAAACATCAATATCTTTTAGATGAGAAACAAAATACGTTTCGGCAGTATCAATTTTTTCACTTGAACCTAAAGCGATGACAAAATTCGAATTCTGAATCATATTTTTTTTAATCTGAGAATCATCATATAAAATCCCGGTCAGACCACGTTCATGATGTATACCGCAAGTACCTAAAATACAAATATCTGCTCTAAAACTTCTAAAGAAATCAAGCGATTCCATACTTGAAGTAGTAAAAGAAGTTTTGCACATTTTTCCTCCCGCAAAAATCAATTCGATATTCGGTAAATCTTCTACCAAAACAGCAACAGGAAAACTATTGGTAATTACCGTCAATTTTAAATCATGAGGAAAACTGGCTACCAACGCCATAGAAGTTGTTCCTCCATCAATAAAAACAACTTGTCCGTCTTTGAAATAGGAGATTGCTTTTTCTGCAATGATTTTTTTATTCTCCAAATCGTGTTTTTCTCTTTTCCTGTAATGAAGAGGCATTGGAGAAGGAGCAACAGCACCGCCGCGAACCGCTTTTAAAAGTCCTTGATCTGAAAGTTCTTTTAAATCACGTCTAATGGTATCTTCAGAAACACTCAAGTATTCGCTTAATTCTATGGATGTTACGCGGTGTTCCTTAGATAAATATTCTAAAATAGTCTGCTGGCGTTCTTCTTTTCTCATATTAAATGCAAGTTTATACCGCAAAAATAAATTAAAAATTACAATTATTTGCAACTTATTGCAATTTTTGCATAATTTTACCGCAAAATAATTTTACAATGAAGAAGAAGACAATTGCAATAGACATGGATGGAGTGCTGGCCGATGTTGAATTACAGATCATAAATCAGTACAACGAGGCGTACAAAACCAATTTGACAAAAGAAAGTATTCAAGGACTAAGCGAAGAAGCGGCCTTTAATGGAAGAGATTTATTAATTGACATACTAAATAAAGAAAACTTTTTTAGAACATTACCAGTAATGGATGATGCTGTTGAAAGTGTTCGTGAGTTACAGAAAGATTTTGAAATCTATATTGTTTCTGCTGCAACAGAATTTCCGCTTTCACTTGCTGAAAAAGTCGCTTGGCTTGGCGAACATTTTCCTTTTATTGCATGGGAAAATATCGTTTTATGTGGCAGTAAAAGAATTATAAAAACAGATTATCTGATTGATGATCATTGTAAAAATCTAGATTATTGTATCGGAAAACCCATCATGTTTACAGCATTTCATAATATAAACCAGACCCATCATTTAAGGGTAAATAACTGGAAAGAGGCAGTTGCCGTTTTAAAGGAAACATTATAAGCTGAAGAGGTTATAATTTTATTGTTTTTTGAAGAGAAAAGCCTTTCGAATATTTTGAAAGGCTTTTTATTTTAGATTCATAATTGAATTTATGTATGTTCTGGCATAGATATTTTTACTCTAAATCCTTTATAGGGTTCTGTGTCAATATCAATTATTCCGTTAACGGCCAAAATACGATTGGCCATATTGTGAAGACCATTTTTTAGAATGGTATTTTTTTCGCAGCCTTTACCATTATCGGTGTAATTTATAAAAAGAGTTTTTTGGTCACTTTCAAATTTAATTACCACCAGATTTGCCTGACTGTGTTTTTTCATGTTTACCATTAATTCCTGTAAAATACGGCTGATGGTAATCTTTTTCATATCATCGATAGTTTCCCAGTGTATCTGATCTAAATTGGTCACGATAATGTTTCTTTCGTTCGTATTGTAAACCGAAAGCATTTCTTTTATACTTTGGGTAAAATTTACTCCGGTATCTATACTATTATTTTCTCTAGAAATTCCTCTTACACGCCCGTAAATGTCATCTAATTTTTGAAGCAGATTTTCTTTCGTATTTTCTGTAGATAAAGACTGTGACTCAGTAAAAGCAATTACTTGAAAAACATCGTTTGCCAGCTCATCATGAATTTTTTTGGCAATTCTGGTTTCTGTATCGTAAGAAGTTTTTAATTCGATAGCTTTATTTTTGTTTTTATAATAACGAACTAGAATTGCGATTAAAATGACTAAAAAGAAAAAAACAATTACAAATACAATACGCATATATTTAGCGCGATCAAGAGATACTTGGTTCTCTGCTTTTTCTAAATGAAGTTGTACATTTTCATCTTTTTCTTTTTTGGCATCATATTTAATTTTGGCGGCCTTGTTTTTAAAATTATTTCTAACCTTAATAATACTGTCGTTTAAGGTAAAATACTTTTGAACAAACTCTGCTGTACGTGGACTATGATCGTTGGAAATTAAAATTTGTAAAGCTTCGAGCCTTTCATCGACACTATTATGTTTTGTGGCTGTGTTGTACGCCAAAAGAGCATTTTCATCTGATTTTTGAATATTTTTTTTAGAATAATAGTCTGCAAGGTGAAGATAGCTTTCGATGCTTCCATATGTGTCTTGATTATTTTTTCTGTTAAGAAGAGCTTCATTCATTAAATTAAACGCTCTCTCATTCATTCCTTTCTTAAAATAAGCATAACCTAAATTGTCTTGAAATCTAGATTTGTCATTTGCATTAGTTGTTTTTTCTAATATCTTTTTATTTGAAGGAGATTCTAAAAGAAATTCTAAAAGACTTATTGCTTTATCATATTTTTTTTGTTGAATGTAAACGGTTGCAATATTGTTTAAAGGATTTTGTTTTTCTTGAATTTCTTTGAACTGTTTAATTGATGCTTTGTAATTAAAAATAGCATCATCATAAAGGGAAAGTTCTTTATCAGCCACGCCCAGCAAATTATTTATATAAGGATTATAAATACTATTTTTTTTTAAGTAGAATAAAGCCTCCGTGACAGTCTCTTTACTGCCGTAATAATCACCATTTACTTGTTGAATATTAGCCATTTGGAGAAGTACATATCCGATGTTAGCACTATCTTTTAAAGTCTCATAAAGTACTTTTGACTTATTAAAATTGTAAAAAGCTGTGTTGAATTTTTGTTTTTTAAAATTTTCATCGGCTCGATCTCTTAACGTTAATGCCTCATTTTGGATAGACTTTATGTTAGGATTAATAGTCTTTTTTTCTTTACAAGAAAAAAGAAAAAGCAATGTGATAAAACAAAAAAACGGGGATCGTAACATGTAAATTTACTTTCCCCGAAAATAGTAATTAATTATATACTAAAAGTATTTTTTATTATGAAACTGGCGAAGGTGTCGGTGGTGGCGGTGGCGGTGGTTGACCATCACCAGGACCATCATTAGGAATAGCTTTTACCTTATCAATAGGTTTTTCTATTTTTTTCTTCGTTTGAGTCTCGTACTCATCAGGAGTACAAGAAAATATAGTGAACAATAGCGTGAAAGCTACAAAAAGTATTAGTTTTTTCATTTTAATTTAATTTAGAAATTAGACATAGGTATGGCTGTCCGGAGTTGATCCAGATCTTGGAATGCGATACCAAATTGTTTTAGGGAAGTACGCTGTGTAGAACTGTAAGACGTAATTTATACTTCCCGAATAAACTCGGTCTTACTGTTTTTCACAAAGTAAATTAGAACTAGTTTTCATTTTTGTTTTAGTCTGCAGACAAAACTTGAACTAATTTCTTTGGCAAAGGAAAGGCGTTTCAGGCTATTGTAGATAAGGAATTCCCAGAATTCCCGCGATTCCTAAAGATTCCCGCGAATTCCCAATACAATAATTATGAAAGTCCAGCTTTATCGATTAAATTGATTATTTAGCTAAATAAGTCTCTATAATAATAGATGTAATAAGTAGGCTAAAAGTTGGTTTGAATTTTAAAAAATAGAAAAATAATATTGCGTAAAGCAAAAACTGAAAATAGAGTTGAGGATTGAATTGTCGAAGTTGAAAATACTGGCATATAAAAATTGTTTTTGGTGAATAATAGACATAAAGAGTCGAAAGAAGTTCCCGAAAAAGGAAATCTTTAGTTGAAGTTTGGAGAAATATTTTCTAAAAAGAATTCAGAAAATTTGTTCTCACAAAACAATTAAGATTGAAATTGGAGCTTTTGTCCGAATAACTTTTCTGCATTTATAAGTTGCGCAGAAAAAAGATGAGATAAAATAGTTTCGAAATGAAACTTTGATGCATTTTGAAAAATAAAATACATAGAGCGATAAAAAGAAGGTTTTTTTGAAATGTAATTTTGGCTTTTAAATAGTTGGTTTTTCGGCATATATTTACTGTTATTCACACCATAAAGATAAGAAAAAATATCGGTTAAACCTAATTAAATCAGCTAAATAAGTTATTTTTTTTTGCTTTTTTTTGAAAGTTTTTTAGATGAAATTATGCTCGTCAAATTCTATTTTTAAAGCATCTAAAACTTGCTTTTTATAATCGCTTCATTGTTCTAAAATTAGCTATATTTATAAAAATTTATAATGCTGATTTCGAAATAAAATCGGTTTAAAAACATTTTTCATGAAAAAACTTCTGATAGGATTTATTCTTTTAACCGCTTTTAGCTGTAAAAAATATGTGGTCTCGTTTGAACAACCAACAAATAAAGAACTCGACAATTTAAAGCTAGAAGTGTTTGTAGATAAAGAGAAAGTTAAAGATATTACTTTGAAGGCAACAGAAGCATTACCAACTTACGAAACGGCTTCATTGTCGGTATCAGATGATGGAAAACACCTTATTCAGGTTAAAGTAAAAGATACGGTGTTTAATTTTGAAGTAAAATATCCCGAAGAAAGATATATCCTTTTAACAACGCATTTAAAAAACAACGGTAAAGTCCATGTCGGAATTATAAAACAGAATTACAAATATAGACTTCGTTAGGATTTTTGCGATTTTAACCGTAGAGATTAACCGCAAAGAACAAACGCAAAGTTCGCAAAGCTGTAATTTAGTTTAGCTTTGCGAACTTTGCGTTTTATAGAGATTTTAAAGAAAAAAACCTTGCGTTCTTTGCGGTTAAATAACCCCTAAGATAAAAAGTCTTTAAACCACAATCCTGAGTTTTTAATCGTGCGTTTCTGCGTTTCAAAATCAACGTGGATTAATCCGAAGCGGGCGTTGTAGCCTTCTGCCCATTCGAAGTTATCAGTTAAACTCCAAACAAAGTAACCTTCTACGTTTAAACCGTCTTTTTTGGCTTTTAGAATCTGCTCTAAGTGATCTTGAATATAATGTGTTCTTTTGATATCGAAAACCTTTCCATTAATTACAGTATCTTGAAATGCAGCGCCGTTTTCTGTAATAATGATTTTTCTGATTCCGTCATATTCATTAAATTTTTTAAGAACATGATAAAGCGCCGGCGGATAAACTTCCCAGCCCATTTCTGTTGCAATTACATTTCGTTTTTCTGCACTTACCAATTCGGCGCCGATATATGGAATC
>NZ_CAMLIX010000191.1 GCF_946479975.1 uncultured Flavobacterium sp. | reverse complement strand
CGACCCCAAAAATAAGTTTGCAAATTTAGAGTATTTAAAATTACTTTCTGCTAAAACTTTCAGAAAAATTTTGTTATTCTTCGTCTTTAAAATTGAAAGGATAATCTCCAAAGATTGGAGCTAATTTTCTAACCGCATACGTGTTTCTAGTCATTTTATTAGAAAGAGCTATAATCGTAACGCCTTCATTCATCAAAGTAATATAAGATGAGGTGTTTCCGTGCCACCATCCGTTATGGAAATAATAATTTTGTCCTGTTTCCCAATTGATCATTCGAATTCCGAGACCGTAATTTTTAGTTCCTTTACGTTCATTGCTGTAACCGGTATAAACTTGTTTCAGTAATTCTGGCTTTAAAAAATCTGGTGATTGTCTTGCTCTATCAAACTTTAAAAGATCTCGCGCTGTAGAAAAAACATTTTTATCTCCGTATACATTATCCAAATAATCAAAACCAATTTCTACACCGTTTCCTTTATAAGAAGGAACAATTTTTTTACGGTCTTTATCATCATCAAAAATATAAGTGTTTTTCATTCCCAGCGGTTTGAAAATCATTTCAGACATTGCTTCTTTATAAGTCAGTCCTGTAACTTTCTCAATAATAAGTGCCAGCATAGCATAATTGGTATTACAGTAACTAAAACGTGTTCCTGTTTTGGCTTCTAAACCAATATCTTTTGTTGCTAGAATATTCAGAATATCTTTATTTGTAAGTTGATTGTGTCGATCCCAGATCGATTTATCTCTGTCTGTAAAATAAGCATAATTGCGCATTCCACTACGATGGCTTAACAGCATTCTTATCGTGCATTCTTCGTATGGAAAAGTTTTTAAAATCGTGTTCACTTTTTGGTCCAAATCTATTTTACCAGCATTTACCAATTTCAAAACTGCCGTTGCAGTTAGTACCTTACTTACTGATGCAATTTGAACAGGCGTTTCGGGAGTTATTTTTGTTCCCTCATTTTTATTCGCAAATCCGTTATATTTTTCAAATAAAATCTCTCCATCTTTCGCAACTAAGAAACTTCCGTTCATGGTATTATTTGGCCAGTTTTTGTTGTAAAAATGATTTATTCTGCCAACAACTGAATTTTTGAAAGCCTGAGAAACTTTTTTTTCCGCAGCTAACGGCTTCATTTTAGGTAATGTATCTTCAACCGCATCTGTAACAGCTGTATCAGTTTTTTTGTTTTGCCCGCAAGAGCTTAAAACTATTAGAGAGAAAAGTATTTGTGGTATCTTTGTTTTTTTAAGGAAAATCATTTGCATCGTTCTTTAAAAACAAATATATCGAATTCAATTTTGTTGTTTTCTCAGTTCTGAGGCTCTAATTTGTGATTTTTAACTTTTTTTTAAGAAGCTTGAAAATTACTTCTTTGTTTTTCAGCTTATAACAGATTTAAATCATTCTAAAGAGAAATTTTAAAACAAAATTTTAACTAAATTTGTTATATTTGAAACAAATACATTTTAAAAAGTTATATTATTAAATATTTTAAATCAGGTTTAAATGAAATTTGGAATCATAAAAGAAAGAAAAAATCCACCAGATAGAAGAGTTGTATTTTCTCCAAATGAACTAGTAAAGTTGAAGCAGCTTTATCATGAAGCAACAGTAAAAGTGGAAAGTTCTGATATTAGGATATTTTCTGATGAACAATATAAAAGCATGGGAATTACTGTTACAGAAGATGTTTCAGATTGTGATGTTTTATTTGGCGTAAAAGAAGTTCCTGTAGAAAATTTGATTCCGAATAAAGCTTATTTTTTCTTTTCTCATACCATTAAAAAACAGCCTCATAATAGAAAATTGCTCCAAGCAGTTTTAGAAAAAAATATCGATTTATACGATCACGAAACAATTGTAGACGAACACGATCGCCGTTTAATAGGTTTTGGACGATATGCCGGAATGGTTGGAGTTTATAACGGAATCCGCGCGTTCGGAGTAAAATTCGAATTATTCAAACTTCCAAAAGCAGAAACACTTTCCGGAAAAGAGGAATTGATAAAACAACTAAAAAAAATTACAATGCCCGCCTTGAAATTTGTAGTAACAGGAACTGGAAAGGTGGGAAGCGGCGCAAAAGAAATTCTTGACGCTATAAAAGTAAAAGAAATTACCGTTGAAGGTTATTTGACCAAAAGATACGCGCAAGCGGTCTATGTACAGTTGGATGTTTTGGAATATAATAAGAGAAAAGACGGTCAGGTTTTAGATTTTAATGACTTTGTCCAGCATCCAGAAGAATATGAATCTGATTTTGAAAAATTTACCAAGGTTTCTGATATTTATTTCGCAGGTCATTTTTATGCAAGTAATGCACCAATGATTTTAACCAAAGAAATGCTGAACGCCAGCGATTGCAAACTTAAAGTAGTTGCAGATATTTCTTGTGATGTTAACGGTCCAATTGCGTCAACAATTCGATCTTCGACTATTGCAGAGCCTTTATATGGTTATTTTCCTTTAGAAAATAAAGAGGTAGATTTATTTCACCCCGCAGCAGTTGCCGTTATGGCGGTTGATAATTTGCCTTGCGAAATCCCAAAAGATGCCAGCCAGGGTTTTGGCGAACAATTTATGGAATTTGTAATTCCTGCTTTCTTCAACGGAGATAAAGACGGAATTTTAAAACGGGCCAAAATTACAGAAAATGGAAAATTAACGGAAAGATTTAGCTATTTGCAGGATTATGTAGATGGCGTTTAAATTTTTATTCTAAAATTCTAATTCTATCCCAATAAATAGGGAAGCTAATGGAAAAGTCTTTGTAGACTTTTCCATTTTTTTTGGAGTGGTTAGATATGACTCATCTGTACAAAAAATATCATTTATTGAAAATTTTTCATCTTTATTTTGGTAATGTGTTGGTAATTAGTATATTTGCTATGAAATTATCAGCCCTATTTCATTAAATAAGAAAATTTTACACTTCAAAAGTATTATTCTGGTTTCTATGCCAGAGACTGCCCAATCTACTTTCTCAGCCTTTTTTATAAGCTTTTCAACAAAACTTCTACTGGCCATTTATTTCTATTTATTTTATTTTTTCTCTGATTTACAATTCCATTTTTTTTCTACAATCTAAGCCTTTAGCATTTTATTATCTGAATTTCTATTTTTCAATTTAAACATTCTATTGTTTTTGTTGCAGTCACTTGCACTTACTTTTATTTCAAAAAGCAATTTAGAGAATGTAAAGAAATTAGATATAAACTATAAATAGTAGTCCAATTTCTAAAATACCTTATTCCGTTTTACTAAAAAGCAGATAAGGAGTTAGTAAAGACGTATAAATTAAATTTTCCATTTTCAAATTTGGTATTAACTTTTTGTTGACACCTGTACTGTTGAATTAAATAATAATTTATTTATGAGGTCAAAAATTACATTTCTAATAGCGTTTTTGATGTTGCCTATGATGCATTTCATGGGTGGAGAGCTTTTTGCACAAGTGCAGATTAATACGCCAGCATCTTTTCAGCCAGCCAGCTTGGAACAGGGTGGAGCAGCCGGATTATTCCGAGCAGACATTACCAACAATACGGGCGCACCTCTTACAGGAAGCACTTTTACTGTTGTACTGCCCGCAGGAATGGAATATGTAGCTGGTACCAGCACAGGCGCCATAGAGGCAAATATTTCTAATTTGCAGCAACCTTCATTCACACTGAATACGGTGCCAGTAGGAAATACGTTAACGGTCACGTTTAGTGCACGTATAAATTGTGGGTTTAGTACCAATAGTATAACGTATAATGTACTGCAAGCCTCTACATTATTAGCAACAACTACAAGTACAGTGGCAGGAAATACACCTAGCCCTGCTTTTGCATTTACTACGGCTCCAAGTCCATCTTCGATAATTACACAGTTGAATACAGATCAGTCACGAACATTCAAGCTCAAAAATAGTGGTTCTGTGGCACTCAGCCAGATTGTTATTGAAGACAAAGTTCAAACAGCAACACAAGCACCGGCTTACTTAGTTAAAGCTGTTAGTGCTGGAACGTTAAGTACGGTAACAAATGGTTATCGTATTGTTTTGACGGGTACAGCATTGCAAAATGCAATCACAGCTGCTGGTGGCGCGAATAATGGCGACGTTATTTTTGACGCGAACGAAGAATTATCACTAACGCTTACAGAGCAAATGCTGAGTTGTGCGACTGGAAATTCTATACAGCTTAATTTTACAGCAGGTTCTACTGATGTAAAAAATAATTTTTGTTTCAATACAACATCTACAGCATCTATCTCCTCTGTTGGAGGAAATCCGAGTTTGGCAGTTACTTCAAATTTTATAAATCCTGTGGCGGCAGATCGTTTTCCTACTTATTGTACAGATGGTAGGGTTACCGAAACCCTGAAAAATAACGGTAGTTTATCGAGTGGGAAAGCGTCAGCTATTTATGATATTAAGTTACCATGGAGTACTATTGTGGGAGCACCTTATGCATTAGTTCAGCCTTATCCCAATTATCTTATGATTAAAAAGATATTTGTGAATGGGGTTGATGTTACTGCAGCTGTATTAACACGAAATCTTAGTCAGAATCCTCCATTGATTTCTGGCGCACAAAATGTCGATGTGATTAATTTTGCTGGCTTGACTGCTGCAACAGCTGCAGGAACTGGCTTTACAGATGAAAATGGCGACGGTCATTATGACGATTTAATGCCTGGAGCTTCAGCATCTGTAGATATCACATATGGTTTTAATTTTGACGCTATGCCTAGCTGCAGGTTAGATTCGGGTAGTGGCGGTTATTTCAGTATTGGATCTTCATTTAAAGATCAATGTGGTACGGTAATTAATAAATTCGATTATCCCTACAATGGTTCCGGTACTCCGAGTTTTCTTGTAGCTCTTCAATCAGCAGATTCAAAAACAGCTTCACTTTCAAAAACAGTATTTAAGGCTGCAGGTGACGCATCAGTATTAAATGTCTCATTATTAACCAGTCTTAATGGGATGTATAATAATAGTTTTGCAGGTACAGGACCTACCCTGTATACCACAAAGGAAATTACGATTACATTGCCGGATGGTTTAGGATATGATACCGCTAAGAATATAATTATTAACGGAGTGGTCCTGCCTTCTTCAAATCTTAATTATGCTGTTACTGGCACAGGACCTGTTTCCAGAGTTTTAATTCTTAAGTTAAATTCGGTAGTGCCTGTAACACAATCCGCTTTTGTATTTGATATTCCTGTGGTAGCGATAGCAGAACCAGTAATTAATAAAAATGTAGTTACCTCGGGACTTTTATATTTTGATAGTTGCCCAAATACTAAAAAAGATTTTGTTTGTGCAACCTTACCTTTAAATTATGAAATTGTAACCGGAATTTGTCCTACTATAGCGACAACAGCCTTTAAGGCAACTCGTGCATCATTTGGTTACATCCATCCAGCGAATGCTGCAACATCTGCATTTTTTACACCATCAGGTTATGTAAACGAAAGTACACCGGGCATTAGTCTTACAACAGCGATGAGTAAGGATAAGGTTAAAATGAGTTTTAGAGGAATTGTAAATGGAGGGGCTTATGAAGAACTGTGGGCTCGCACCACCTATACAGCTATTCCAAATGCTACAGGTGCTAATTTTGGAGCAGCTTATACAGATGGTAGCGCTGTAGCAGGTACAATTACCATTAGAAAAGGAGCCGATGGTACTACTTCAAGTACGAATCTAAAGGTAGCTGATGTTGTATTTAGTACCAATGCTGGACTACAAGTGATACAAGCAAATATAGGACAATATATAGGTGCAGGAAAACCATTGGCTACACCAGTAGCAGGTGATTCTATTTTTGTTAATTATGCAGTACGCGTTCTTAAGGATTCACCTAGTTATCAAGTGGGTCCTATCACAGACTTAATTGGGGAATTATATACCAAAACGGCTGGAATAGAATCAAATTGTCAAAAACTTCCAGCTCCCTTTAATCTAGTACGAATGTACAATGTAGCATCTGGTTTCGTTGGAATTGGTACCATCGCAGGTGCTACTCCTGTAAGATTCAGGGCTGGTTTTTCTTCACCAATAAATACTGGGAATATTAGTAATTTATTTGCAAATGAAGCGAGGCTGCCTCGTAATTTCCGTACCATAACTGCAACAATACCGGGTATTTGGGAACTGGATACCGCTAATCCGCCTTCTGCTGAAGCTTATGGACAGCCAGGTACGCCGAGGAGCTTAAATCCTGCAGCCTTTGTGGTTACTTACTCTGGAGGTAATACCATAATAAATTTTACTAATGATACATTTGATGCCGATGGTATACCAAAAGTATCAAGTAATCTTCCGTTTGGTTATGATGCTTCAAGAATAGGAGGCGGTATTTTATGGCTGAACTGGTTTATGAAGGCTATTTGTGTACCTTCAGGTAATGTCACGGCAACTATACAACAGAATACAGATTTATATACGGCAACTAAAGATGAAAATGGAGTGCTGGAAACCGATTTGGTGGAGAGCAATAATCAAACCTACACTTCAGGCGGTGGCGGATATAAATATGCGGCTTACAGCGCTAATTCTTCACCTACATTAAGTGCAGTCGATGGTGTAAGTGATACGGTTAGCTGGCAGGTTAGGGTAACAAATACAACTAACCCATCAGATTTTGGGGCAACCCCAACCGATATTCCAAATAACTGGATGAGTTTTGATGCGCCTAATGGCAATATTGCGGTTACAAAAGTGGTGGATGTAGCAACTGGTATAGAATACCCAACCTTGTACTACGGTCCTGGTAAATACTGGGCTAAATTAGGCACTATAGCAGGAACTGAAAAATATTTCAATATTATAGCTACTTATACAGCATGTAAACCCGAGAGTCTAAATTACACTTACGGCTTCAGTACAAGTGGTTATCCTATAGATCCAGAAACTGGATATGCAACAGGAACCTGTGCAAGTAATACTTCTACAGCGGTCTTAAATTTATTTCCGAAAGATGTTAATATAACGATGAGCGTGGTTTCACCTGCGAATCCTGTACAATTTTGCAGTAGTACAGATCCACTTGAAAATCCTATAAATTATACTATAACAGTAACCAATACTGATACAGCCAATGCTTTAAATTTAGGGCTTGAAGCAATTTTCCCTGAAGGCTACACAGCAAAAGCAGGAACAAGTACACTTACGTATGATGGTGTGACAAAAACATTAGGTGATCCTTTTTACATCAGTACGCTTGGTGTATGGCAGTGGCCTATTGCTACTGATCCAAATGGTATTCCTTTCCTGCCAGGTGTTACAAGCGGAAAAAATACTATGGTTTTATCATATCAAGGTTCTACACAATGCGGCTTTATTTCTGGTTCTTCTGTTGAATATCATATGAATTCAGGAAGTGGGTGCGGTAAGCCGGCAAATTATACTGCTACTGGTAACCCAATGGAGTTGAGCATGATTCCCGCAAGTTTAAATTCCTATTATTTAACCCCTAGTGTGATTACTATAAATAACGATGGAAGCGGAGCCGACTATTTGGTTGAAATAAAAAATCAAGGCTCATCTCCAATAAGTCCTGACGAAGTAATTTCGATTACACTGCCAGCTGCAATTAATTATGTAACGGGTTCAGTTACCCATATTGCTGGAGCTGCAAATGTTGGAGAACCTCTAAGTAATACTGTAATTGGTACATATCGTATCATTACTTTTCCGCTGCCAGTTGGGGTAGATGGTACTAATTTGGTTCAAAATGAAACGGCTTCATTTAATATTAAGTTTAATATAGTAAATGCGACAGCCTTAAGCTGTGGAACGCTAACGGAAGCCATTGATTTAAAATCTATATTTTCTATCCCGAATGCAATTTGTAACGGTACACCATGTCCTGTAAGAGTAATTACTGGAAGTGCAAAATCAGATGTGAATATAATAAAAACAAGTTTAGTCGTAAATATTACAGATGCTGTGGGCGTTTTAGCTTCTGCTACATCAAATAATATTACAGTTAAATATACAGTTGGAAACACAGGCACTATTGGAAATACAACCCCAATAGTAGTCGACTTTTTTAATGATTTAAATTCAGATGGTAAACATAATATAGGAGAACCTATTTTATTTACACAAACTTTGAATAATGGAGCAGAAACCATTGCGTCAGGTGGTGTTAGTAACGAGCAGACTACTAGTGCTTTTGCAGTCGATGAAGATGATATTTGTAAAATTACTGCAGCGATTCGGGTTATTAATAATTCGGAAATCTGTACAGAATCAAATGCGGCGGTTCCAATTAAATTTACACCAGCAATAGTTGATTTTGAAATATGTCCAGCAACAAATTTAACAATTGGAAATATTCCAAATGGCGCAACAGTTACATGGTCTCCAGCTACTTGCTTGAGTGCGTCAAATATTTCAAATCCTGTATTCAATTATAACGGACCGGCAGTAACGGTGCAGACTCAGTTAACATATACTGCAAGTGTAGTACATCCTGGAGGTTGTACTAGTACGTATACTGATACTGTTACAGTTAATCCAGCTCCAACAATTTTAATTACCAATCCAACGGCAGTTTGTTCGGGGACAGCAGTTGATCTTACAGCATCTGCTATTACAGCAGGAAGTACATCAGGTTTAACTTTTGAGTATTTTACCGATGCGGCAGGAACTTTAACTTTAGCTACTCCTGCAGCTGTTACAACTGCTGGTACTTATTACATTAAAGGAACTACAGCATCGACATGTTCCGATATTCAGCCAGTCACGGTAACAGTTAATCCACTTCCAACTGCAACAATAGCAGGAACAAATTCAGTTTGTCAAGGAACAGCAGCACCAGTAGTTTCTTTTACAGGTGCAAATGGTACGGCTCCATACACTTTTACTTATACTATTAATAACGGAAGCAATCTAACGGTTTCAACAGTAGGAAGTAATGATTTGGTGAATGTTCCAGTATCAACCACTACTGCGGGAAGTTTTATTTATACTCTAGTAAGTGTAAAAGACTCATCTTCTAGCGTTTGTGAGCAGTTGCAGAGTAGTAGTGCTACTGTAACAGTCAATCCTACACCTTTGATTGTAATTACCTCGCCAGCCGCAGTATGTTCAGGCACTTCAGTAGATCTGACAGCAGCAGCGGTTACAGCGGGAAGCACGGCAGGCTTAACCTTTGCATATTATACAGATGCCGCGGGTACGGCTGTTTTAGCATCACCTGCTGCAGTAACAGCAGACGGTACGTATTACATCAAAGGAACCACGGCTGCAGGATGTTCCGACATCCAGCCGGTGAAGGTGACGGTAAATCCGCTTCCAGCTGTGGTAACGGTGAACCCTGCTGCAGTTTGTTCAGGCACTTCAGTCGACCTTACAGCGGCAGCGGTTACAGCAGGAAGCACCACAGGCTTAACCTTTGAATATTATACAGATGCTGCCGGCACGGCTGTATTAA
>NZ_CAMLIX010000190.1 GCF_946479975.1 uncultured Flavobacterium sp. | reverse complement strand
TTGCTGTTTCTTCAATTCAATTTCATACAATTGAGAACGAAGCATTTGCATAGCTCGTTGTCTGTTGTCTTGCTGAGAACGTGTTTCAGAACATTGAATTTGAATTCCAGTAGGTTTGTGAACTAACTGAACTTTTGTTTCAACCTTATTTACGTTTTGTCCACCAGCACCACTCGAACGAGAAGTTGTAATTTCGATATCGGCAGGATTAATGTCGATTTCGATACTATCATCAACTAATGGGTAAACGTAAACCGATACAAACGACGTATGACGTTTTGCGTTACTGTCAAATGGCGAAATACGAACCAAACGGTGAACACCATTTTCGCCCTTTAAATATCCGAAAGAATAATCTCCTTCGAATTCTAAAGTTACGGTTTTAATTCCAGCAACCTCACCTTCTTGAAAGTTAAGTTCTTTAATCTTATAACCATAGCTTTCTCCCCACATCATGTACATACGCATCAGCATTCCTGCCCAGTCACAGCTTTCAGTTCCGCCCGCACCTGCAGTAATCTGAACGACAGCACTTAAACTATCGCCTTCATCAGAAAGCATGTTTTTAAATTCGATGTTTTCAATGTGAGATTGCGCTCCATTGTATTGTTCATCCAATTCTTCTACGGTAAGTTCACCTTCTTTATAAAAATCATAAGCAAGCTGTAATTCATCAGTTAGTTCTACAGCTTTGTCATAATCTTCAATCCATTTTTTCTTGTTTCGAAGATTTTTTACAATGTTTTCTGCTTCTTTTGGATTGTTCCAAAAGTCAGGAGCAAAAGTTTTTTCTTCTTCGTTTGCGATTTCGATTAGCTTGGCATCGACGTCAAAGATACCTCCTCAACGCACCAAGGCGCTCCACAATACCTTTTACTTGTTCGGCTGTTGTCATAAATTAATTAATAGGTTTTTATATTTTTTTTAGAATTATTACGTTAATTTGGTCTATAGAAACTAGCGAGTTAAATTTTACTAAAACTTGCTCAGAATAACTATTTGTAATACGTAATTTTGCATACAAAAATAAGATATAGTTTTTAGAATATGGAAATAAATTTAATCAGCGATACCATAACCAAGCCTACTTATGAAATGCTGCAGTATATGTTTAACGCCCATGTTGGTGATGATGTATATAAACAGGACCCAACGGTGATTGAATTAGAAAATAGAACAGCAGAGTTTTTTGGTATGGAAGCTGGGCTTTTTTTTCCGTCTGGAACTATGGCCAACCAGACTGCAATTAAACTGCACACACAGCCTGGTGAACAACTAATAGCCGATAAATATGCTCACGTGTATCATTATGAAGGAGGAGGAGTTTCTTTTAATAGTGGTGTTTCCTGCTGTTTATTAGATGGAAAGCGTGGTATGATAACGGCTTCGCAAGTTGCAGCTGCGATAAATGATCCAGAATTTTATCATAGTCCGTTGACGAGTTTGGTTTGTGTAGAAAATACAACCAATAAAGGCGGAGGCGCTTGTTATGAATTAGAAGATTTAAGAGAAATAAAGAAAGTTTGTGAAGCTAATAATTTAAAGTTTCACTTAGATGGGGCTAGAATTTGGAATGCATTGGTAGCTAAAAGGCAGAATCCGAGAGAATTTGGAGCTATTTTCGATACTATTTCCGTTTGTTTGTCTAAGGGATTAGGTGCGCCAATTGGTTCTGTTTTACTGGGAAGCAAAGCGGATATTAATAGAGCGTTGAGAATCAGAAAGATATTGGGTGGAGGAATGCGTCAAGTAGGCTATTTAGCTGCTGCTGGATTATATGCATTAGCGAATAATATTGAAAGATTAGCCGAAGATCATCGCAGAGCAAAAGAAATCGCAACAATATTAAGTACAAAACCATGGATTGCTTCCATTGAGCCGGTAGAAACTAATATCTTAATTTTTTCGTTAGCAGAAGGTTACAGCGACCAATTATTAATTGAAAAATTAAAACAAAAAAATATTATAATAAGTTCTTTAGGGCATAATAAACTTCGAATTGTAACGCATTTAGATTATAAAGAAGTAATGCATACATATGTTTTGGAGACACTTTCGAAGTTTTAGTGAAAGTTGCTAAGGCGCTAAGATTCTAAGATTCTAAGTCTTCACAATAGAAGTAGACTCAGGAACTTAGAATCTTAGTTTCTTAGAATCTTATTTAAACAAATTATCCATTCCAGGAATAGATGGCATATCCATTCTTGCAACAGCATCTAATTCTCTTTCATTAACATCTGTGGCTTTTTCGATTACTTTGTTTAAAGTAACAATCAAATAATCTTCTAATTGCTCTTTATCTTCAAGTAAAGAATCGTCAATAGAAATTGTTTTTATTTTTCTGCTTGCAGTAATTGTAATTTTTAATAATCCGTCAGCGCTTTGTTCATCAATCAAAACAGTATCCAGACGCTTTTTTGTATCTTCAATTTTTTGTTGGGTTTCTTTAAGTTTACCCATCATTCCCATTAAATCCATTTTTGTTGATTTTTAAAATTATTTCATACAAAATTAGTATATTGCTGTGTGAATTCAATAGAATATTTTAAGAAAAAATTAATTCTGTTCTGTTGGCTTTGTGCTATTTTTGCGTCACAATATTTAAAAATTAATGCTTAATAAATGCAAAACAATATACCTGCTCCAAAGGCTAAAGTAATTCCAAAAACATTAAAAAAACATAAAGAATCCAGGATTGACAACTACTTTTGGTTAAATGACCGCGAAAATTCTGAGGTGATTGATTACCTAAATCAGGAGAATGCTTACTACGAGAGCATGACTTCTCATACAAAAAAAATACAGAACGATCTTTTTGAAGAAATGAAAGGAAGAATTAAAGAAGATGATTCTTCGGTTCCTTATTTCTACAATGGATATTTTTACATAACACGTTTTGAAACAGGGCAGGATTATCCAATTTTCGCTAGAAAAAAAGGTAGTCTTTCTGCTGAGGAAGAAATTCTTTTTAACTGTAATGAAATGGCGAAAGGACATGCCTATTTCAAACTTGGAGGCTTGAGCATTAGTCCAGATAATAAATTTGCCAGTTTTGGACTAGATATTGTTGGAAGAAGAATTTATACCATTCAAATTAAAAATTTAGAAACGGGAGAAATTTTAGCAGATAAAGTAGAAAATGTTACCGGAGCTTCAGTTTGGGCAAATGATAACAATACTATTTTTTATGTGAGACAAGATGAAAAAACATTAAGGGCAGATAAAGTTTTTAGACATAAATTAAATACGTCTTCTGAAAAAGATGTTTTGGTTTATGATGAAACAGATGACACTTTTAATGTTTCAATAAGCAAAGAAAAATCAAGAAAATATATTGTTATCGGTTCTGGAAGTACTTTAACGACAGAATATAGAATTTTGAATTCGAATGATCCTGATGGTGAATTTACAGTTTTTCAGCCAAGAGTTCGCGGATTGGAATACAGTATTTCTCATTATGAAGATTCGTTTTATATTTTAACAAACAAAGATAAGGCGACCAATTTTAAATTGATGAAAACGCCGGAAAACAAAACAGGAAAGAAAAACTGGGTAGATTTGATTCCGCACAGAGAAGATGTTTTGTTGGAAGATATCGAAATCTTCAAAAATTATTTGGTTGTAGAAGAACGTTCAAACGGATTAAATCACATCCGAATTATGCCGTGGAACGATGAGCCAGATTATTATCTCCCTTTTGGCAGTGAAACCTATAATGCTTACACAACAACAAACGTTGACTTTGATACTGATATTTTGCGTTACAGCTATCAATCATTGGCCACACCGTCTTCTGTAATTGATTTCAATATGAAGACTCAAACCAAAGAAATCTTAAAAGAACAACAGGTTTTAGGCGGAAAGTTTGATAAAAACAATTATGTAGAAGAAAGAGTTTGGGCAACGGCGAGAGATGGGGTAAAGGTGCCAATTTCGATGGTTTACCGAAAAGGATTAGAGAAAAACGGTAAAAATCCGCTATTGCTTTATGCTTACGGTTCTTACGGAATTACGATGGACACTTATTTTTCTTCAACAAGATTATCGCTTCTAGACCGCGGATTTGTTTACGCGATAGCGCATATTAGAGGCGGAGAAGATTTAGGAAGACAATGGTATGAAGACGGAAAACTGTTAAAAAAGAAAAATACCTTTACAGATTTCATCGATTGCTCTAAATTTGTAATAGACCAAAAGTACACTTCTCCTGAACATCTTTATGCAGAGGGAGGATCTGCTGGCGGACTTTTAATGGGAGTTATTGTAAATGAAGCTCCTGAATTGTATAATGGCGTTATCGCTCAGGTGCCTTTTGTAGACGTAATTACCACGATGCTGGATGACAGTATTCCGCTTACAACTGGAGAGTATGACGAATGGGGAAATCCAAATAATAAAAAATATTACGATTATATGTTGTCGTATTCACCTTACGATAATGTGAAAGCGCAGGAATATCCTAATATGTATGTTTCTACCGGATTGCACGATTCGCAGGTACAGTATTGGGAGCCAGCTAAATGGGTTGCAAAATTGAGAGAATTAAAAACAAATGATAAACTTTTGTTTCTAGATACGAACATGGATGCAGGGCATGGCGGGGCTTCGGGACGTTTTGAGGCTTTGAAGGACTTAGCAAAAGAATTTAGTTTTTTATTAGATTTAGAAAAAATTAAAAGCTAATTGGATTTTTTTTGTTAAATTTGCAACCTATCAAGGTTAATTTGAAAATGACTTTGATTAACTATTTTTTTATGAAAGAAGAAATAACCGCTTATAATAATGTTTTAGAATTAATAGGTAACACCCCGCTTATTAAGCTAAATAAAATTACCGAGGAGTTAGAAGGGAATTTCTACGCGAAGGTAGAAGCTTTCAACCCCGGTCATTCCTCAAAAGATAGAATAGCATTATATATTATTGAAGAAGCCGAGAAAAGAGGAATTCTTTCTCCGGGAGATACCATTATTGAGACAACATCTGGTAACACGGGATTTAGTTTAGCAATGGTGAGCATTATTAAAGGTTACAATTGTATTTTAGCAGTAAGTTCAAAATCATCCAAAGATAAGATTGACATGTTGCGAAGTTTAGGGGCTAAAGTGTATGTGTGTCCAGCCCACGTTTCTGCAGATGATGAAAGATCATACTATAACGTAGCAAAGCGTCTACATGAGGAAACAAAAGGATCAGTATACATTAATCAATATTTTAACCAATTAAATATTGATGCTCACTACAACACTACAGGTCCAGAAATCTGGGAACAGACAAAAGGACAAATAACGCACTTAATTGCTTGCAGCGGAACAGGAGGAACTATCTCTGGAACTGCAAAATTCCTAAAAGAAAAAAATCCAAATATTAGAATCCTCGGAGTTGATGCTTTTGGTTCAGTATTGAAAAAATACCACGAAACTAGAGAGTTTGACAGCAAAGAAATTTATCCATACCGTATAGAAGGTTTAGGTAAAAACTTGATTCCATCGGCTACAGATTTTGATATTATTGATAAATTCATGAAAGTAACCGACGAAGAAAGTGCTCACTCAGCTAGAGAAATCACTCGAAAAGAAGGTTTATTTGTTGGATATACTTCTGGGGCAGTAATGCAGGCTATTAAGCAATATGCTGAAGAAGGAGAGTTTACAAAGGAAAGCAATATTATTGCTATTTTTCCAGATCACGGTTCTCGTTACATGAGTAAAGTATTCAGTGATGACTGGATGAACGAACAAGGTTTCTTTGACAGTGTAAATGAAGAAGAAGTTCAAAAAATTGAATTCGTAAAGTAATTAAATTTACTTTTTTGAATATCAAACTCCATTCGTATTTGCGAATGGAGTTTTTTTATGATTTTAATCGAGTTGATAAATTATGTTACTTTTGTTAAAAAACGTATTTATACGTAAGAAATTATTAAGTTGATTAAAAATTGAATGATAAATTTAATAATATTAGTGAAATCGTAAAAATTACTTTTGAGGTTTAATATGACCAGAATTCTTTATTTTAACGAGTATTTGTGTAAGTTGTCGGAAAAATTTTATCTCAAATTTATAATAATCTAGTTTAGCAGTGTTAAAATAACTTAATTTTTTAATCCCTAAATCTATTATTATGAAAAAATTACTACTCACATTTTTGTTTGTAAGTTATTTGAATGTTACTGCGCAAACACCTATTCAGGAATTTAATTTTAATGCTACTTTAAATAATACCTCCAATACCACATCTTTTATGGGTATTGATAATTTTGTTGCCGACAGAGCAGGAAATATCAGAGGAGCTCAACGATTAAATAATAAAGCTTTAGAGGCAGTGATAGACAATCTGCCACAAGAAAAGAGTGCTAGAACAGTTAGTATTTGGATTAAATTTAATGACATCTCAAACGCTAATTATATTTGGGGTTACGGAAATGCATATAATGCACAATACTGTGGATTATTGCAGCAAGGAACAACTTCTTCTAACTCTGATCTAAGCTTAGCGGCTTGGGGAGCGTCAAATGATGTTATTGTATCTACACCGCTTGAAAAGTATGTATGGTACAATTACACAATTACGTACGAAGGAACGACTTCTAAAATTTACCGTAACGGAAAATTACTTAAATATCTTGAAGGCATGACAAGAGCTACAAATGGAACTATTTTTAGATTAGGTGAAATCAATACCACTATTGGCATAAACGCCGATATAGACGATTTAAAAATCTACAATATAGCTTTGACACCGGAACAGGTAAATGAACTCTACGAAAGCGGAAAACCATCTGTTTCTCTAGTTGCTGCACCTGCAATCGAACTTAAAACTTCTAAAACAACTTCTGTAGGCACAAAGGGAAAAACAACTGCAAAAGCTACAAGTGGATCAATAATTACTTCTAGCGATGTTAGCGGTGCAAATAAAAATATTGAAGTGTATTCGCAAGGTCAAAAAATAGAAGGAAGTAACGCATTGAACATACATGATTTGCCAGAGGGGACTTATTTACTAAAAGTTACAAGCTCTTCATCTAAAAAGATTACTTCAAAATAATCCAGCCTTTTACTTAGTTTTTTAATATTAGTTTTTAATGTTGCCAATGCAACGAAATTTTTTGGAATAGTTAAAAAGCCTTTTGAGAGCATCAGAAGGCTTTTTTATACCATAAGTATATTTCTATTTTGAAATTGTTGTAAAAATAAAAAAATTGGTCTAATTTTAATTTGTGAGAATTACATATTTATATGTAGGAATTATTTGTTAGTACTGAATTAAAATTATAGTTTTAACAAAATTTATAAAAAAAGTAAAGAAAATAAGAGTAGAGAAATGCCTGAATGGCATTTAATGTTAATATAACTTGTTTTGAACTCAAAAAGAACATTCTGATAAAATATACAATTATGAAAAAAATATTACTCGCTTTAATGTTTGTAAGTTTTTTAAATACCAATGCACAAAATCCGGTTCAAGAATTTACGTTCAACGGAAACTTGAATAGTGCAGATAACACCATTTCTTTTTTAGGAACTCCGGTTTTTGTCAACGATAGAATGGGAGCGCCAAAAAGTGCATTGAGACTTGCTAATAAGGCTTATCAAGCCGTAGTAGGAGATCTTCCGCAGGATAACAAGTCAAAAACTTTTTCTGTCTGGGTAAAATTTAATGCTGTAAACATTCCCAATTATATTTTTGGTTATGGCGCAGCAGTCAACGGCCAGTATTTTGGATTAATACAACAGCCTGCAGTTTCAGGTAGTTCTGATCTAAGTTTGGTGGGCTGGGGAGATACCAACAATATTGTAGTTTCTGTTCCGCTGGTAAAAGATACTTGGTATTTTTATAGTGTTACCTACGATGGAAATGTATCAAAAATTTACCGTAACGGCGAGTTATTAAAATCAGTAGAAGGAGTTGAGCGAACAGCAAAAGGATATATTTTAAATGTCGGAAAATTAAATACCTCAACAAGTATAAATGCCGATATTGATGATCTTAAATTGTACAGCGTTGCCATGACCGATGAACAGATAAAAGAAGCTTATAATAGTTCTAAACCTAACATTGCCAATCCAGTACAATCTGTTGCAGATGGTCCAGCAAAGAAAACAGTAGTTCCTCCCTCAAAAGTTGCTGCACCTGTAGTAGTTGCTTCTTCAAATGAAACCAATAAAGAAGGAAAAAATATTGAAGTCTTTTCTCAAGGCAAGAAACTGATAGGAACAGATGCTTCAAACCTCACCGATTTACCAGAAGGAACTTATTTGATTAAAATTACAAATGGAACTCAGAAAAAATAATAATCTTCAAGACAAAAAATCCTTCTGAATTTCAGAAGGATTTTTTGATTAATCAATTTTTTTTAAAATAATTTGACAGATAGATTAGTGTGATTTTTAAAACATGATTATATTATTAGAAATTTTATTGTCTTTTCAAAAGTGATTGGATCTTCATCTGATTCATAAATTTTTAATAAAAATCCCATTTTTTCTAGTTTAAAAAGATCATTAATTCCATAGCCATCCCAACCTAATGGAATATCATATTTTTCATGAAGAGGTATTTCATTAATTTTTATAGATTGCGTTGGTAAGTCATAAATCCATTCAGAAGTAAATAATATTTCATTTGTACCCAACTCTTCTGCCGCCTTTTTTATAGTTAGCTTGAATTTTTCCAATTCAAAATTGTTTAATCCCATTACATTCTATATTTTTTTAAAATTATATTTAATAAAGATAGATTTTCTTCTTCATCTGCGAAAGTTTTTCTCATCGCAGCCCCTAAAGCCTCTTTGCCTCCTAAAGGTGATGCTGATGTCTCCATAATTTTATCAAAAGCTTGCTCATCAGTTAAGCCTTTTGCTTTATGGCTTTTAAATAAAAAATCAAATGTTGGACCTAATTTATCTGTATATCTTTTTACATTAAATTTATAAATCCACTCTCTTAGATCATCAGGAGTTGCATCTTTAAACTCTACTCCAATATCCCTTCTCCTTTTATTAAGTAATCTAGCAACTTCTTCTTTAGATTTATTTTGAGATAATAAAATAGTTCTTTCGTTTTTTAAATTTTCGACCTGGTGCATATATTGATCTCGCAATGAACCTTTACTTTTAAAAGCTATTAATTCATTAATATCAGTACTTCTAATGTTATTTTTCCAAACATCAAGTAAATTTTCATCCTGTATTTTTTTCAACAAATCTTCTGAAGCATTAGCAAAATCATCGAAAAATTGGGCATTTAATATGTCATCAAGTTCATTTAACTCTTTTTTGAGAGATGAAAATGACTTATTGTTTAGTTTAGATACTAATCCTTCTATATTCTTCCAAACTCCATTTTCAAATTTAGCAATAATTTGATTATTGGCATCGATTGCGACAATATTATCCCCTTGCTTTAAAATGGTATTGCCTAGCGATTTATAATCATCAAGTTTTTGTGTTATTACTGAAACAGTGTTTGGTTGTCGACTTTATAACCTAAACCTTGTCCGCCGCCTTTGTTGTAA
>NZ_CAMLIX010000189.1 GCF_946479975.1 uncultured Flavobacterium sp. | reverse complement strand
GAAGCAGTTCCGTTTCCGATAGAAATCGCATCTATGTGATACGCATTTAGCATCGAACGGATTTTCTTGATCGCCATTGTTTCTTCGTTTTGCGGCGCATGCGGATAAATGGTTTCATTGTATAATAAATCGCCTTTTTCGTCTAAGCAAACTACTTTACAACCGCTTCTAAATCCGGGATCAATTGCCAAAATACGTTTTTCGCCCAACGGCGGCGCCAATAATAACTGCCCTAAATTGTTGGCAAAAACCTGAATAGAATTGGCATCGGCTTTGGCTTTTGCTTCTTGCAACGTTTCGTTTCCAATTGCCGGATTCAACAAACGTTTGTAACTGTCTTCGATCGCCAGTTGTAAATGCGCTGTTGAATTATTTTGTTTTTTAATGATGATTTCGTCAATTACATCGTACGCATCGTCGATATCAACATCAATTTTCATTTTTATATAACCTTCATTTTCTGCACGAAGCATTGCCAATAAACGGTGCGCCGGCGCTTTTGTCAACGGTTCTTCCCAATCAAAATATTGACTGAATTTTTGTGCTCCTTCTTCTTCCGCTTTCTTTTTAACCACTTTTGTTCCGATGGTCGCTTTTCGCTGGTATAATCTACGAAGCTGTTTACGAACATAAATGTTTTCGTTAATCCATTCGGCTACAATATCTCTTGCACCTTGAATTGCTGCTTCTTCGTTAACAACATTTTCATTGATGTACTGTGTCGAAATAAAATCAATATCAGAATCACTTTCGGCTATAATCAATTTTGCCAAAGGCTCCAAACCGAATTCGCGGGCTACATCTGCTCTTGTTTTTTTCTTCTTTTTGTACGGAAGGTAGAAATCTTCAATTTCTTGTAAATCAAAACTATCTTCAATTTTTTTCTTCAAATCTAGCGTAAGCGCTTTTTGCTCTTCAATCGATTTTAAAACCGCTTCTTTACGTTTTATGAGTGTATCGTATTCTTTTTGAAGTTTTGCAATCTGCTCAATCATAACTTCATCCAAATTTCCTGTCGCATCTTTTCGGTAACGCGAAATAAACGGAATCGTACAATCTTCTTCTAATAATTTTACGGTATTTTGAATGTTGACTGCTGCAGTTTGAACAGACTTGGAAATGAATTGAATGTTAGTCATTTTATATAATTTGAATAGCAAAGATGCAAAAACTGTTTTATAATTTCGTGCAACGTTTTTTAGTTATTTTATTGTTTTATACCGATCAAAATTAATACAAATCATTTAAAAAATTAATTATAGATTTTTTCTCTTCATTTTTAACTGTCCGATAAAATCGGACAATTGATTTCTTTCTTTAAAAGTTTATAATGCCAATTACTTTTCTCTTTTCATTTTCAATTGTACAAAATAATAGAATCTTTTACTCATTCAGTTTTGAGTACTATTTTTACTTTTAAATCCAATGACAAAATAATATCTTTGTACGAATTTTATTTAATAATGATGAAAGTTTTATTACTCTACTTTTTATTTGTAAACTTCCTTACCTTCATTCTCGCTGGCTACGATAAATATAAAGCCAAGAGGCATGAAAGGCGAATTCCTGAAATGACATTGTTTCTGTTTGCATTTTTTGGAGGAACAATTGGTTTATTGGCAGCAATGTTTTTCTTTAGACATAAGATTGCTAAAACTTCTTTTGTGATGAAATTCTGCTACATTATTTTGGTTCAAATTGTTATAGTTTATTTAAAATGTACTAATAAAATATAGATATTAACAATGTTGATAACTCAAATTTAAAAACACAATTAACTCAATTTAAGTTATTTATAAAATAAAAACCGGGAAGAATTATCAAAAATCCGCCCGGTTTGTTTATTTCTATATGGTGCGAAGCACCGACTTTTTTTGACGCTTTACGAACAAGCAATTTTATTTACTCTATTTTGGTGTCTTCCGCCTTCAAAAGCTGTATCTAAGAAAGTTTCAACGATTTCAACAGCTTGGTGGATAGAAGTGAACCTTGCCGGAATACTAACAATATTAGCATCGTTATGCAAACGTGTTAAATGAGCGATTTCTTTAGTCCAGCATAAACCAGCTCTCACTTTCGGATGTTTATTAACAGTCATTGCAATTCCGTTACCGCTACCACAGATTACGATTCCAAAATCAGCTTTTCCTTCAGATATGTCATTTGCAACTGGATGTCCAAAATCTGGATAATCTACAGAAGCTTCAGTATCTGTGCCATAGTTAGTTACTTCATATCCTCTAGCTTGCAGCATTTCAACAATTGCTTTTTTATATTCTGGACCTGCGTGATCGTTTCCTATCGAAATTTTCATTTTTTTAATACTTATTAGTTGTGTTAGGCAAATTTAATTAATAAATATAGGTTTGCCACGAATTACACTAATTTTCACTAATTTCTTTTTAAAGAGAGAGTTTTAAACATTCTCAAAACTATAATTGTAATTTGTGGAAATTAGTGTAATTCGTGGCATAAAAATTTGTAATTACAACTAACTTACTTTCAAAACTTTATAGGTTATTAATAATTTTAATAACTCTATAACTATCTCATAATCAATAAATAATATTCAGAATATTTGTTAATTTTTTGAGGTGTTAATAGCATATTGTAATTCGTTGATATTCAGTTAACTTTAAGTTAACAGAAAATGTTAATAAGTTCAGAAAGAAAATTAGAAGTTTTTTTGGTTGTTTAATAAAAAAGCCTAATCCAAAACTGGAAATTAATATGCAAGAAAAGTTTCGTGAATTTTTGGAAAAGTTATCAATACAAAAAATATTATTTTCAACAGAAATCAACATATCAACTTATCTACAAAATGAATTCATTTTTGGTTGTCAACCGTTGTTAATTAAAATTGAAAAAGTCTTAGAAACTAATCTTTTAAGTAAATATAAGTATGTTGATAACTCAGAATAACTAAGAGAAACTTCATTTCAATACTTTTAAAAATAAATTTATTCGACATATTAACACACTATAATAACCAACAAATTTTTTTAAATTTTTAAAAATCTTTTTTGTTGTATTTAATATATGTTGAAAACTAAAAAAGTTTAAAAAGAAAAAATTTGTTTTGAATTGAATTTTACCCTGATTCAAAATTGAAATTTGAAATTGATTTCTGTTTCAGACAATTTTAAGTGGATTGTTGAGATTGTCCAGAATTTCCTGAACCTGCTCGAAATCGTTTGGATGAACTTTAAGTTTGATGCCTCCAAGCGCATTGGAATAAAATGGCATAACAGAAAGCGTCATTTCATTTTCAAAAAAATATGGAATGCCATCTTGTTCGAGTAAGTGTTTGAGAACTACGGTTTCGTGCTGATAATTGAATATGGCGATCGTTTTAAAGCTTCCCATTTTAGGTCTTTTTGTAAATGTACGAAAAGTTATATTTTTAATAATTCTATTTGTTAAAAAGAATTATTTGGTATCTTATTTGTAATTTTAAACCTTATAAGAAAAGATATATGAGTAAGAAAATTAGAAAGCCGATAAAAAAAGAGAAAGATTTCTCTGGAAAAATAATAAAGATTTTATCGCAAAATGCTAATAAACCATTTAATTATAAACAGATAGGAGCAAAGCTAGAACTTGATGATACCAATAGTAGAAATCAGATTATAAAAGAATTGAAAATTCTGGCTTCGCAAAAGAAAATTATAGAAACAGAACCTGGCAAATATTTAGTTAAAGCTGAAAGTCAGGATTATTACGAAGGAACGATAGATATGACGTCTAGAAAAACGGCATATTTTGTTTGTGATGAATTTGAAGAAGATGTTTTTATTCCTACCAATAATTTGAATCGTGCGTTAGACAAAGACAAAGTAAAAGTTTACGTTTATAATAGAAGAAAAGGAAAAAGACCTGAAGGTGAAGTAATTGAAGTTGTAGAAAGAGATAAAACAGATTTTGTTGGAGTGATTGATATTCAAGCGAATTTTGCTTTTGTATCGACTGCAAATCCAAAAATGTATACTGATATTTTTATTCCGAAAGATAAAATTGGAGAAGCAGAAAACGGTGATGTTGTTTTGGTTACGATTGAAGACTGGCCAAAAAGAGCTGATAGTCCGTTTGGATCTGTAATTAAAGTTTTAGGAAAACCTGGAGAACACAATACAGAAATTCATGCGATTTTAGCAGAATATGGTTTGCCATCAGATTTCCCTGTAGAAGTAGAGGTTTTTGCACAAAAAATAGATACTTCGATTCAAGAATCTGAGATTGCAAAACGTCGTGATATGCGTGATACACTTACGTTTACGATTGACCCAAAAGATGCAAAAGATTTTGATGATGCTTTGTCTTTCAAAAAGTTAGAAAACGGAAACTTTGAAATCGGAATTCATATTGCCGATGTTTCGTACTATTTAGAAGAAGGAACAATCTTAGATGATGAAGCGTATCAAAGAGCCACTTCGGTTTATTTGGTAGATAGAGTAGTGCCAATGCTTCCAGAAGTGTTGTCAAATTTTGCGTGTTCACTTCGCCCAAATGAAGAAAAATATACATTCTCTGCAGTATTTGAAGTTTCGCCAACTGCACAAGTTATCAACCAATGGTTTGGAAGAACTGTAATTTATTCAGATCAGCGTTTTGCTTACGAAGAAGCGCAGCATATTATTGAAACAAAAGGAAATAATACAATTCCGGTTGATATTTCTATTACTGGAGATTCTTATGTTGTTTCAGATGAAATTGTGGAAGCAACTTTGAAATTAGATGAATTAGCCAAAATTTTAAGAAAGAAAAGAATGCAGAATGGTGCTATTTCTTTTGATAAAGTGGAAGTGAAATTCAATCTAGATGAAGCTGGAGAACCAGAAGGCGTTTATTTCAAAGTTTCAAAAGATGCCAACCATTTGATTGAAGAATTTATGCTTTTGGCTAATAGAAAAGTGGCCGAATACATTGGAAAACAAAAGAAAACCTTTATTTACCGTATTCACGACGAACCAAACGAAGACAAATTAATTGCAATGCAAACCGTAATTGCTAAGTTTGGATACAAGATTGATTTTAGAAACAAAGGTGATATTTCGAAATCATTAAATGCTTTAATGGAAGAAGTAAACGGTAAGAAAGAACAAAATCTTATTGATACTCTTGCGATTAGAAGTATGAGTAAAGCCAAATATTCTACAGATAATATTGGACATTATGGTTTGGCTTTTGATTATTATAGCCATTTTACATCGCCAATTCGTCGTTATCCGGATGTTATGGTTCACCGTTTGTTACAATTTTATTTGGATGGAGGCGCTTCTGTTAATGAAGAAGAATATGAAACTAAATGTTTACATTGCTCAAACATGGAAAGTTTAGCAACAAATGCTGAACGAGATAGTATCAAATACATGCAGGTTAAATACATGCAGGATCATCAGGATGAAGAATTCCTTGGCGTTATTTCTGGTGTTACAGAATGGGGAATTTATGTTGAAATCGTTTCTAATAAATGCGAAGGAATGGTAAGAATCAGAGAAATAAAAGATGATTATTATACTTTCGATGAAAAACAATATGCCTTGGTTGGAGCAACTTCAAACCATATATTGCAATTGGGAGACGAAATTTACGTTAAGGTAAAAAATGCAGATTTGGTTAAAAAACAACTTGATTTTCATTTTTTGCGAAGAGCAGAATAAGTATTAATTAAAAAAATAAAAGTATGAAAAAGCTAATTGTTGGAGCAGTGATTTTATTAACTCAAATGTCTTTTGGTCAGGTTACCAAAACTTTGGGAGATTTCGATACCGTAAAAGTTTACGATAAATTAAGTGTAAAATTAGTTCAGTCTTCTGAAAATAAGATTGTTATAAAAGGAGCAAGAGAAGCAGAATTAGAAGCTGTTAATAAAAATGGTATTTTAAAATTAAGAATGCCTTTTCCAAAACTTTTGTCAGGAAATGATCTTGACGTTACTTTGTATTACAAACACATCGAATTAATTGATGTTAATGAAGGTGCGACTGTAAATAGTAAAGAAACCATCAAAGCGACTTCATTTAAAGTAAGTGCACAAGAAGGTGGAAAAATTAATGTAGATTTGAATGTTGATAAGCTAAAAGTAAGTTCAGTTTCTGGTGGAGAAATTACTGCAACTGGTAAAGCAGATAACCTTGATGCTGCATTAGGAGCTGGTGGATATTTCCTAGGAAGTAAATTAGCCACGTCTCAGACGAAAGTAAGCGTTTCTGCGGGCGGAAAAGCCGATGTTAATGCTTCGACCCTTGTTGATGCAAAAGTGAGCGCAGGAGGCTCTATTTACATTTACGGTAAACCAAAACAAATAAACCAAAAAACAGTATTCGGTGGTAAAATCGAAGAAGTAAAATAATACGCGTTTGATGATAAATGATATTTTAGCTGGACTGCCATGGGGACTTTTTCTAAGTTTTATGGTAGGTCCGGTATTTTTTATACTACTTGAAACCAGTATTACAAAAGGATTTAGAGCTGCAATGGCTTTTGATTTTGGTGTAGTATTAGGTGATGTTTTTTTTATTGGAATTGCTTATTTGGGCAGTTACAGGCTTATTCAAAGTTTAAAAGATAAACCTGCTCTTTTTATTTTTGGAGGAATTATTATGCTCGCTTACGGCATTATTTCTTTTCTAAGATTAAAAAACAATGAAAAAATAGATGATGAAGAAATTGATCGTGATATCATCAAAAGAAATTACGGAAGTTTATTCGTAAAAGGGTTTTTACTGAACGTTATCAACATTGGAGTTCTTGGTTTTTGGCTGGCTGTAATTATTTCTGTCGGACCAAAATTAGAAATGCAAAACTCCAGAATGTTTACTTTTTTTGCTTCAGTAATCATTACTTATTTGTTAGTAGATTGTATTAAAATTCTATTAGCCAAACAATTAAAATCTAAAATGACACCGACTAATATTCTTAAAATTAAAAAAGGAATAAGTATTGTTTTAATGATTTTTGGTTTAGCATTAATAACTCAAGGCTGGTTTCCAGGAGAAAAAGAAATGGTAAAAAATGCTTTCGATAGAATAGAAAAGAAGTAGTTGTTAATAACTCAAAATTATAAAATTAAACCTCTGAATTTCAGAGGTTTTTTTGTGTTTATAAGTATCGTTAAGAACTTTGTCAAAGTTTTAAACTTTGACAAAGTTGACAATTTACAGATTCTGTTTGTCATTTCGACGAAGGAGAAATCACACTAGAAATTCGACAAAGATTGGTTGTTCGCTTTGCGGTATCCCGCGTGTGATTTCTCCTTCGTCGAAATGACAAGATTGTGGATAAACAAGAAACCCGACAGGTTTTTAAAACCTGTCGGGCTTACTTTCGTATTAGGAAAAAAACCTTTAAATTGCTTTGAAGGTTTTGAGGCATCGTCCGGATTCGAACCAATATTTTAATTAATTTTTTCTAAAAATTAAACATAAAAGAAAACCTTCAAATTGCTTTGAAGGTTTTGAGGCATCGTCCGGATTCGAACCAATATTTTAATTAATTTTTTCTAAAAATTAGACATAAAAAAAACCTTCAAATTGCTTTGAAGGTTTAGTAAATCGTCCGGATTCGAACCAATATTTTTAATTAATTTTTTCTAAAAATTAGACATAAAAAAACCTTCAAATTGCTTTGAAGGTTTTGAGGCATTGTTAGGATTCGAACCAATATCTTTAATTAATTTTTTCTAAAAATTAGACATAAAAAAAACCTTCAAATTGCTTTGAAGGTTTTGAGGCATCGTCCGGATTCGAACCGGAGTAGGAGCTTTTGCAGAGCCCAGCCTAGCCGCTCGGCCACGACGCCATTACTTGAACGGATGGCAAAAGTAACTAAAATCTTTAAATTTCAAAAGTTTCAAATGAACTATTTTGAAAAAATACAGTTTTAATTGTAATTATTACTTTCTGCTTTCCGTTATTTTTATAGTAACTGACTCAACATCACCACCAATAGGAGGATTAACTTTAGAAACCCAAACTGTCGTTTTTTCTACTGTTTCTATCTCTGCGAGTACGCGAATATTGATTCTTTTAGCCACATGCTCTAATAAATGCGAACGAATTGCCATTTCTTCAGCAACAATTTTGTTCAAATGAACATAATCTACCGTGTCTAAAAGGTGATCTGTTTCGGCTGATTTCTGTAAATTGGTTTTTATTTTTAGATCGACTGTGTAGTCAGATCCAATTTTTCCTTCTTCAATTAAACATCCGTGGTAAGAAAAAGTACGGATATTTTTTAGTTTAATAATTCCCATTTTTATATTGTTTCACGTTTAAAGTTTCAGGTTATGCGCCACTTAAATAACTTTAAACCTGAAACCTGAAACCTTTTTTTTATCTTTGCTAAAATTACTATAAAATAATGGCATCAGAAGAGAAATCACTCAATTTTATTGAACAAATTATAGAGGAAGACGTAAAATCAGGTCTTTCAAATACTAAACTTCGCTTTCGTTTTCCACCAGAACCTAATGGCTATTTGCACATTGGACACGCAAGTTCAATCGCTTTAAATTTTGGTTTAGGAATTGATTATCAATCTCCTGTAAATTTACGTTTTGATGATACAAACCCTGAAAAAGAAGAACAGGAATTTGTTGATGCTATTAAAAAAGATGTAGAATGGTTGGGTTACACCTGGTCAGAAGAACGTTATGCTTCAGATTATTTTCAACAATTATACGATTGGGCAGTTTTATTAATTAAAAAAGATAAAGCATATGTTGACAGCCAATCTTCTGAAGATATGGCGATTCAAAAAGGAACTCCATCAACAACAGGAACCGATAGTCCCTACAGAAATCGTTCTGTTGAAGAAAATCTGGATTTATTCGAAAGAATGAAAAACGGTGAATTTGAGGCTGGTACACATATTCTTCGTGCAAAAATCGACATGAAATCGACAAACATGTTAATGCGTGATCCAATTATGTACAGGATTTTACACAAACATCACCACAGAACTGGTGACGATTGGAAAATCTATCCAATGTACGATTGGGCACACGGACAAAGTGATTATTTAGAGCAAATTTCTCACTCATTTTGTACACTAGAATTTTTGCCTCACCGTGAATTATACGATTGGTTTTTAGATCAGATTTTAGATGAAAATAAACTGCGTCCAAAGCAAAGAGAATTTGCAAGACGTAACTTATCACATACAGTTGTTAGTAAAAGAAAATTACAGCAACTAGTTAAAGAAAAGCATGTTAGTGGTTGGGATGATCCTAGAATGTCAACAATTTCTGGGTTAAGAAGACGTGGTTATACAGCTGCTTCTTTACGTAATTTTGCTAACACAATTGGTATTGCAAAACGTGATAATCTGATCAATGTATCGGTTTTAGAATTTTGTATCCGTGAAGATTTGAATAAAATTGCACCTCGTGTAATGGCTGTTTTAGATCCGGTAAAAGTGATTATTACCAATTATCCGGAAGGAAAAGAAGAGTGGCTGGAAGCTGAAAACAATCAGGAAGATGAAAATGCAGGTTTCAGAAAAGTACCTTTTTCACGTGAATTATATATTGAAAGAGAAGACTTTTTAGAAGAAGCTCCAGCTAAATATTTCCGTTTGACTT
>NZ_CAMLIX010000188.1 GCF_946479975.1 uncultured Flavobacterium sp. | reverse complement strand
CCATGAAAAAAGTACTTTTTATCGATCGTGACGGAACGATCGTTTTAGAACCAGAAAATTATCAATTAGACAGCTTAGATAAACTAGAGTTTTATCCAAAAGCGTTTCAATATTTGGCTAAAATTGCTGCTGAATTGGATTATGAATTGGCAATGGTCACCAATCAGGACGGATTAGGAACAGATAGTTTTCCTGAAGATACGTTTTGGCCAACTCAAAATTTTATCTTGAGAGCCTTTGAAAACGAAGGAGTTTTGTTTGATGAAATTTTTGTTGACAGATCTTTTCCAGAAGATAATGCGCCAACGCGTAAGCCAAGAACGGGAATGCTGACTAAATATTTGAACAATCCAGAATATGATTTGGCAAATTCTTTTGTTTTAGGAGATCGTTTGACTGATGTTGAATTGGCTAAAAACCTGGGAGCAAAAGCCATTTTTATGAACGATAAAGATGGAGCAGGAAGTACTGAAATTTCATCAAAACGTGAAGAATTAGATAAAACAATCGTTTTACAGTCAATGGATTGGAAAACAATTTATGAGTTTTTGAAATTAGAAGCGCGTTCGGCATCCATTACTAGAAAAACAAATGAAACTGATATTTACATCAACTTAAATCTGGACGGAACAGGAAAAAGTAAAATAGACACCGGAATCGCATTTTTTGACCATATGTTAGATCAAATCTCACGTCACGGTCAAATGGACTTGGAAATTCTAGTAAAAGGCGATTTAGAAGTTGATGAACACCACACAATCGAAGATACTGCAATTGCTTTAGGAGAAGTTTTCGCGAAAGCGCTAGGAAATAAACTAGGAATCGAGCGTTACGGATTCTGTTTACCAATGGATGATTGTTTGGCGCAAGCCGCAATTGATTTTGGAGGAAGAAACTGGTTGATTTGGGAAACCGAATTTAAACGTGAAATGGTAGGGAAAATGCCAACAGAAATGTTTTATCATTTCTTTAAATCATTCACAGACGGCGCAAAAGCAAATTTGAATATCAAAGCAGAAGGAATAAACGAGCATCACAAAATCGAAGCAATTTTTAAAGCTTTCGCGAAAGCCATAAAAGTGGCGGTAAAAAGAGATACCGAAAAAATGATTTTGCCAAGTACTAAAGGAATGCTTTAAAAAATGTTCCAAGTTTCAGGTTTAAAGTTTCAAGTTACTCAACAGAATGTGAAACCTGAAACTTGAAACAAACAAAACAAAACTTATGGAAGCTAAAAAATTTGCTGAAGAATGGATAAAATCTTGGAATTCTCATGACTTAAATGATATCATGAGGCATTATTCTGATGATCTCGAAATTACGACACCAATGATCAAATTGGCTGGAGGAATTGAAAGTGGCTCGCTTTCGGGAAAAGAAAATGTGGCAACTTACTGGAGTAAAGCATTATCAAAATTTCCAGATTTAAAATTTGAATTGATTGATGTAACTTCGGGTGTCAATTCGGTGGCATTGTATTACAATTCGATAATGGATAAAAAAGCAATCGAAGTAATGTTTTTTGATGAAGATGGATTTGTAAATAAAATGATAGCGCATTATAGTGATTTGTAGATAAAAAAATGTTTCAAGTTTCACGTTCTGTTCAGCAACTTGAAACATAAAACCTGAAACGAAAAAAAATATAAATGATTTTAAATTGAAGAGAAATCTAAAATCTAAAATCTAAAATCTAAAATAATTTTGAAAATAGTAATTATAAATTACGGAGCAGGAAATATTCAAAGCATTATGTTTGCTATTGAAAGACTTGGTTTTGAAGCTGTTTTGAGTAATAATCCAGACGAAATTAAATCGGCAGATAAAGTGATTTTTCCTGGTGTGGGCGAGGCAAGTTCGGCGATGACAAAACTTCGTGAAAGCGGATTAGATAGTTTGATTCCGCAATTGAAACAGCCAGTTTTAGGAATTTGTTTGGGAATGCAATTAATGTGCAACAAAACCGAAGAAGGAAATACCGAAGGTTTAGGGATTTTTGATGTTGATGTTTTGAAATTTTCAAACAACGTAAAAGTGCCTCAAATGGGTTGGAATCAGATTTATGATTTAAAAACCGATTTGTTCAAAGGAATTTCTGAAAATGAATTTATGTATTTGGTGCATAGTTTTTACGCTCCAAATTGCGAATACGCTGTTGCTAAAACCAATTATGACGTTGAATATGCATCGGCGTTGCAAAAAGATAATTTTTACGGAACACAATTTCACCCAGAAAAAAGTGGTGATGTTGGGGAGAAAATACTTGGGAACTTCTTGAAGTTAAATTCCAAAAAATAAATTCCAAATTCCAATTCAAAGGCAATATCAAAAATCAATCAAAATATCAATTTCAATTTTGGAGAATCTAAAATCTGAACTCTAAAATCTAAAATTTAAAACATCAATTTCAATTTTGGATAATCTAAAATCTAAAATTAGAAATCTAAAATATTAAAAAATGAGAATAATACCAGCCATAGATATCATTGACGGAAAATGCGTTCGTTTGTCCAAAGGTGATTATGATACGAAGATAATTTACAATGAGAATCCGCTAGAAGTGGCGAAATCATTTGAAGCCCACGGAATCGAATATTTGCATTTAGTAGATCTTGACGGCGCGAAATCGAGTAAAATTGTCAATTATAAAATTTTGGAACAAATCGCATCTCAAACCAGTTTAAAGATTGATTTCGGCGGTGGATTAAAATCAGATGATGATTTGAGAATTGCGTTCGAAAGTGGTGCAAACCAAATTACCGGAGGAAGTATTGCCGTAAAAAACAGAGCAATTTTCGAAAAATGGATTGCTGAATATGGTTCTGATAAAATTATTTTAGGTGCTGATGCCAAAGATGAAAAAATAGCAGTTTCAGGCTGGTTAGAAGAATCTAATGAAGATTTGGTTCCGTTTATTCAAGATTATCAAACAAAAGGAATTCAGTACGTAATTTGTACTGATATTGCTAAAGATGGAATGCTTGAAGGCCCAAGTTTTGATTTATACGGCAAAATTTTAGCTGAAGCAAAGGGAGTAAAATTAATCGCCTCAGGCGGAATTTCAACTTTCGACGAATTGCCTAAATTAGCTGAATTGGGTTGTGAGGGAACAATTATCGGAAAAGCGATTTACGAAGGTAGAATAACTCTAAAACAACTTGAAAATTATATTTTAAATAAATAGACTATTTCACAAAGATGCACAAAGCAAAGCGCAAAGATTCACAAAAAATCTTTGTGAATCTTTGTAAAATCTTCGTGAATCTCTGTGAAACAACTAAAAAATGTTAGCAAAAAGAATTATACCTTGCTTGGATATAAAAAACGGTAGAACTGTGAAAGGCGTCAATTTTGTTGATTTACGCGATGCCGGAGATCCTGTGGAATTGGCGGAAATTTATTCGGCTGAAGGTGCAGATGAATTGGTTTTTTTGGATATTTCAGCAACCGAAGAAAGACGTAAAACACTAGTAAATATGGTGCGTAGCGTGGCGGAAAAAATCAATATTCCGTTTACAGTTGGCGGCGGAATTTCATCTGTAGAAGATGTTGATATTCTGCTGAATAACGGCGCAGATAAAGTTTCGATCAATTCATCGGCAGTAAAAAATCCGCAATTGATTAACGATTTGGCTCAGAAATTCGGAAGTCAGTGCGTTGTTGTAGCAATCGATGCCAAACAGATTGACGGACAATGGATTGTACATTTAGTAGGCGGAAAAGTGCCAACAGAATTAAATTTATTCGATTGGGCTGTAGAAGTAGCAGAACGTGGTGCAGGAGAAATTTTGTTCACTTCAATGGATAATGACGGAACTAAAAATGGTTTTGCAAACGAAGCTTTGGCTAAACTTTCGGAACTAGTAAATATTCCGATTATTGCTTCGGGAGGTGCGGGAAATATAGAACATTTCGTAGATTCGTTTAAAAAAGGAAAAGCAGACGCCGCTTTGGCAGCGAGTGTTTTTCATTTCAAAGAAATTGAAATCAAAGCGTTGAAACAAGAATTAAAAAATAACAATATAGAAGTTAGAATTTGAGAAGAAATTCCAATTTTTTAAATTCCAAATTCCAATAATTTGAGTTTAAAAACTATATCTAAACTCTAAAATCAAAAATCTAAAATGGAAATAGATATCAAAAGCGCACACGGATTAATCCCGGCAATCATTCAGGATTCTGAAACAAAAAATGTTTTGATGCTGGGTTATATGAACGAAGAATCGCTTCAAAAAACAATAGAAACTCAAAAAGTAACTTTCTTTAGCCGTTCCAAACAAAGACTTTGGACAAAAGGCGAGGAGAGTGGTAACTTTTTGGAATTGGTAAGCATTAAAAATGATTGTGATGGCGATACGCTTTTAATTCAGGCAAAACCAGTTGGGCCAACGTGTCACACAGGCGCAGATACCTGTTGGCAAGAACCAAACTCGGCTAATTATGGTTTTATTTCTCAATTAGAAAATACAATCAAAACGAGAAGAGAAAATGCTGATTCTGAGAAAAGTTATGTTGCTTCTTTATTCGAAAAAGGAATCAATAAAATTGCACAGAAAGTTGGTGAAGAAGCTGTGGAAGTGGTTATTGAAGCAAAAGACGATAACGACGATTTGTTTCTTAGCGAAAGCGCTGATTTATTGTTTCATTATTTGATTTTATTACAGGCAAAAGGTTTTCAATTGAATGATGTTATTGAAGTTTTAAAGAAACGTCAGAAATAAACGCAAACTTGTCATTTCGACGAAGGAGAAATCACACAAGAAATTCCGCAAAGTATATTCCAATTTTTGTTTATATACTAGTGTGATTTCTCCCTTCGGTCGAAATGACAAAACTTTACGATTAAACAATTAGCCGTATAAACGATTAAACAAAAAAAATCACTCTACAAACTCAAAAACAGCAAACTCTGCTGGCTGATGAAATCCAAATTTCAGAGTCTTATAATATTGTAATGCAAGGTATTCGATGGTGTTACCGTAATCAATTCTAAAAGTATTTCCTTTCCATTTTGTACCAATTTCTGGTTTTTTAAAATTGCCATTTTTGATTTTTTCAAGACTCGAGAATGGGATTTTAATTTCAACAGTATAACCTTTGGGATTTATTTTACTAACGGTTTCTATTCCTTCAATATCGAAATTCATTGCTGTTTTCCAGCCTCCGCATTCTGTCGAAATGCATTTTAAAAGTAAATCATAATTGGTTGAAAAAGCATTTACACCAACTTCAATATAATTTTTACTGTCTCCATCTGGATCTAAGAAAATTTCGACTAGATCATCGGTATAAAAAATCTGCGAATCTTTGTTTTGTGCCTTTCCAATAATTTTCGAATCGGTGCAATTGTAGGCGATGTATAGATTTTCTTCATTCCACGAAAGTGAAACAAAAGTATTCTGCGTAGCTTTTTCTCCAGAATCATGCACCACAAACGGACCTAAAAAGGGTGTTTCCCAATCTGATAAATCACCGTCAATATTGATCTGTGTTATAGATTTATGAATGGGAATATTTTGTGCATTTACTATCGTAGAGAACATCACAATTAAAAAAGAAACTACAACTTTGATTTTCATACAATGAAATCTAGAAATTAAAACCACTAAAATAGAGAAGAATAATCAATTTGAGCGCTATTTTTTTCTTCTGTAAATGATAAAAATTTAAAAAACTTGATCTGAATGTTTACATTTGTTACAGATTAAGCTAGTTTAATAGTCTTATTTATTCTAAATTCGTAAATAATGAAGAAATACTTTTGTGGCGTTTTTACCGCCTTTCTAGTTGGTTCTACTGCCAATGCTCAAGGACTTTTGAATAAGTCAGAAACTGTTTTTACTCATCAGGATACTTTGAGAGGAAGTATCACCAAAGAAAGAGCTTGGTGGGATTTAAAATATTATCATTTAGATGTTAAAGTAAATCCTGCAGAAAAAGCTATTTCGGGTTCAAACACAGTTCGTTACACGGTTCTGACAGAGAATAACAGAATGCAGATTGATTTGCAAGAACCAATGAACATTACAAAAGTAACGCAAAACGGAAAGGAATTGAAGTTTGAGAGAGACGGAAATGCTTTCTTTATTACTTTGAATGAAAAACAAAAAGTTGGCGATACAAAAGAGATCATAATTTCATTTGGAGGAAAACCAAAAGAAGCGGTTAGAGCACCGTGGGATGGCGGGTTTTCTTGGAAAAAAGATAAAAACGGAAAAGATTTTATTGCCACATCATGTCAGGGTTTAGGCGCGAGTGTTTGGTGGCCGTGTAAAGATCATATGTATGATGAAGTAGAAAATATGCTGATAAGCGTGAATGTTCCAGGAGATTTAACCGAAGTTTCTAACGGAAGATTGAAAAGCGTTAAAAAAGAAAAAGACGGAACTAAAACCTTTAATTGGTATGTTTCAAATCCTATTAACAATTACGGCGTAAATATTAATATTGGAGATTATGTTAATTTCTCTGAAGTTTTTAAGGGAGAAAAAGGCAATTTAGATTGTAATTATTATGTTTTGAGAGATAATTTAGCTTTAGCAAAAGAACATTTTAAAGATGCTCCAAAAATGCTGAAAGCTTTTGAAAATTGGTTCGGACCATACCCTTTCTATGAAGACAGTTATAAATTGGTTGAAGTGCCGTACTTAGGAATGGAGCACCAAAGTTCTGTAACTTATGGAAATCAATACAAAAAAGGTTATTTAGGAAAAGATTTAAGTGGGACTGGCTGGGGACTAAAATTTGATTTTATAATCATTCATGAGTCTGGACACGAGTGGTTTGCAAATAATATTACGTATAAAGATATTGCAGACATGTGGATTCATGAAAGTTTTACAAACTATTCTGAAAGTCTTTTTATTGAATATTACTACGGAAAAGAAGCAGCTGCAGAATATGTAATTGGATGCAGAAAAAACATTGAAAACGACAAACCAATTATTGGGAATTATGACGTAAATAATGAAGGTTCAGGCGATATGTATCCGAAAGGCGCAAATATGCTGCATACCATTCGTCAGATTATCAATGATGATGCCAAATGGAAATCGATTTTAAGAGGTTTAAATAAGACTTTTTATCACCAGACAGTGACTTCAAAACAAATTGAAGATTATATTAATGAGCAATCAGGAATGAACTTTAATAGAGTTTATGCACAATACTTGACAACGACTAAAATTCCGGTTTTGGAATATATGTTTAAAAATGGAACCTTAGGATATCACTGGACTAATTGTGTTTTTCAGTTTGATATGCCGGTTAAAGTTAAAATAAACGGTGTAGAAACGATGCTGAAACCAACTACAGAATGGCAGTCAATCAATACAACGAATGAAGAAAGAAAACTAGAAATTGATAAAAATTTCTATGTTACGAGTTCTAATATTGTTGAATGAAATTTTTAAATTCCAAATGAAAAATCCCAAATTCCAAATGGAGTTTGGGATTTTTTACGTTTAGAAAACCCGACAGGTTTTTAAAACCTGTCGGGTTTGTTGCGTGTAAACTTTGCATAAAGTATGTCATTTCGACGGAGGAGAAATCACACTCGAAACTCTAAACAGATTGGTCTTTGTGTTGCGTAAATACTAGGGATTTGCTTCGCCTGTTTGCTATCGCTCGAGTCTACTCCGTCGAAATGACAAAAAAAGGCGTTAAGAATACGATCTTAACGCCTTTTTTTATTGGAATTTGGAATTTCTAAAATTGGAATTTAAGCTTTAACGATTATTCAATTTCGCTTTCTCCTTTATAATGTCAGCAATTTTTCTGTTTTCGATTTTGCTCTCCAGCCAAGAAATGATATCAAGATATAAGAAAGCTCTTTTTTCGTAGGTATTCTTTTCAAGTTCTACAAAGCGCGCGTGCATCTTTTTGAATTCCTTTTTGATATCAGCTGGATAAAAGTTGATTAAATTTCTAAGGAATTTAATGATTTCTTTCTGAACTTCATGTAAATCATTCATTTTCAGCAGAAATTTATAGGTGCTTTTTAAATGATTCTCTAGGTAATAATCTTTCCCTAATTCATAATGTGCGATCAACGACAATAATCTTGCAAAACACATGAGATCTTCGCGCATGGTCAAGTTCTTGTTGTTGATTATTTTATCCAGATAATTAATGCATTCGTTATACTTTTCAATACCAAAATAAATAGAAGCAATTTTATAGAAAAACAACATTTCATGGTGTTCGTCAAGATGCTCGTTATGAATTTTTAGCTTGTTTAAAATTTCAGGAATTAAATATTCACTTTCAGCAAAAGTTCCTGCTAAAATATGGAGATTCAGCTTGTTATTGTATAAATATAAAAAAGACAAGGAAGCAAGATTATCGTTTACCGGAAATTTTGGATCAGAAATAGTTTGTTCCATCAGATTCAAATATTTCTTGAAATTCGATTTATATTTCAACATATAAAGTGATTCTAAAAAATAATGATTTCCTTTTAAAAAGAATACAGGATTCAGATAAATCATGCTTGGGTTATCATAAAACAATTGCACCCATTTGTAAGCATATTTATAACTTGCTAAAAAGTCCTGAAGTAGAAAGCTTCGCCACAAATTAGCGTTGTAAAACCAGTATTTTTCGCGGAAGCCAAATTTACTTTCGTCTAACTTTGAAATATGCCTGTTAAAATAATCGTCAATATATTTGTATTCCTCATCGCTTTTTACGTAACCCGTTTTAAGCATGATTCCGTACAACTGAAGCGACAAATTCGATAATTTACTTGAAATGGTATTTCTGTAATTCAATTCCTTTGCCTGAACAACCAATTCATCAGCGCGGCCTTGAATACTTCGTGTAATATATTGCGATTCGATAAGTTTTTCGAATTCTACAATTTCATACGCCATATATTTTTCATCATTTTCCAGCGCCTGCTGTTTGGTTTTATCTAGGATCTTTAAACTCTGTTTATATAAACCTTTATTATAAAGAATAACAGCAAAATCCATTTGTTCGCGAAGCTGATAACGAATGTTCTGACTCGGAATATTCAAGCGGATACTAACTAAAATTTGCTTGTATAAGTATGATTTTAAGTTAGATAACTGCACTTTTTGTATGACTCCACTTTTGAGAATAATTTTTTCGTCATACACTTCAGATTTATCTAAAATATTAAATAACTCTATAAATTTTGTGTTTGAACTCGTCTCTAATCGGCTTGCAAAAATTTTAAACTGTCTTTTTTCTGATTTCGAAAGTGATTTGATGAGAACAAATAAGAAATCTTTTTGATGGTTAGCCATTGTAAAAAATAATAATGTAACTTATTGATTGTAAAATAGTTAATAGACTTTAAAACGTTTTATGAACAGTATAATTTCATTAAAACGAATTTCGTACTGCGATAGTACAATATATATTTGTTATCAAGATGTGAAATTACATTAAATAAATGAATATGAATAGAGAGAAAGTTCAAATTTTTGACACCACTTTGCGAGATGGTGAACAAGTTCCAGGATGCAAGTTAGATACTAAACAAAAATTAGTTATCGCAGAACGACTAGACAAAATGGGAGTTGACATTATCGAAGCAGGCTTTCCTGTGTCAAGTCCAGGCGATTTTTTATCGGTCTCTGAGATTTGTAAAATTGTAGAAAATGCAACCGTCTG
>NZ_CAMLIX010000187.1 GCF_946479975.1 uncultured Flavobacterium sp. | reverse complement strand
CAAAAGAATTGAAATTTTGAGAGATGGTGCCGCAGCTCAATATGGTTCTGATGCCATTGCCGGAGTTATTAATATTGTTACAAATGACAATGTAGACGAATTTACGGGTACTATAACTTATGGTGCTTTTAACACTGATGCAAAGGGAAATTTTCCTGAAGGAACTGCCAATACTAAAGGATATCGTTTAGACCAAAAAGGATACGGAAACTCCTTTGGAAAAGACCAGAATTTTGATGGAGGTTCTTTAAAAGTTGCTGCGAATTACGGTACTAAAATTGGAACCAAAGGCGGATTTGTAAATGTTACAGGAGAATTCTTGAACAAAAACAAAACGCTTCGACCAGGTTTTGATTTTAGAAAAGGTTTTGGTGAAGCCGAAATTCAGGGTGTCAACTTATTTGTAAATCTTGCTATTCCTATTTCTGACAGAACACAATTTTATGCTTTTGGAGGAAGTAATTTTAGAGATACAGATGCGTATGCTTTTACAAGAAATGATGGAGAAAGAGTTGTAGAAGAAATTTATCCTGGAGGATATACTCCGCGAATTACATCAAAAATAAATGACAATTCTATTGCAGCGGGAATTAGAACTGAAACTTCCGGAGGCTGGAAATGGGATTTTAGCAACACATTAGGAAAAAACAAATTTCATTACGATATAAAAGGAACATTAAATGCTTCTCTAGAAGAAAAATCTCCAACAGAATTTGATGCTGGAGGCCACAGTTTATTACAAAATACAACGAATCTTGATGTATCAAAAAATTATGGAGATGTACTTAGCGGTTTAAATTTAGCTTTTGGAGCTGAGTTTAGAGTAGAACAATTTGAAATTTTTGCTGGAGAAATAGGTTCTTACGCAACTTACGATACGAATGGAGTGCCAATTACAGATCCTGCAACGCAGAGTGCGCCAACAATTCCGAATCCAGATTACGACCCGACAGATCCAGATTCTTCGCCAACGGTTTCTAGACCAGGTGGTTCTCAAGGTTTTCCTGGATATAGTCCATCGAACGAAGTAAATAAAAGCCGTTCTAATTTTTCTTTATACACAGATGCAGAATTAGATGTTACCGAAGCTTGGATGGTAAGCGGCGCTGTGCGTTATGAAAATTACAGTGATTTTGGAAGCACTGTAAATGGAAAACTGGCATCTAGACTTAAAATTACAGACAAAATCAATTTGAGAGGTTCTGTTAGTACAGGTTTCCGCGCTCCTTCTTTAGCGCAGATTTATTATAATTTGCGTTTTACAAACTTTAGCTCTGGCGGCGCAACAGAGGTTCTTTTAGCGCCGAATGACAGCGAAATTACAAAGGCATTCGGAATTCAAAAACTTAATGAAGAAAAAGCAGTAAATGCATCATTAGGATTTACAGCAAATTTTGGAGATTTTACAGCAACGGTTGACGGATATTTAATTAATGTAAAAGACAGAATCGTTTTAACTGGATATTTTGATGCTTCTTCATTGGGAATGAATGTCGATAAAGCGCAATTTTTTGTTAATGGCGCAGACACAAAAACTACTGGTCTTGATGTTGTATTTTCTTGGAAAAAAAGCTTTAATGAAAACAGAGTAAGCGCTACGCTTGTAGGAAACATTAATGACATGAAAATTGACAAAGTTAAAAATGGCAATCTAGACGAAAAGACATTTTTTGGAGAACGTGACAAAGCTTTTTTATTGGCTTCTGCTCCACCAAACAAATTTGGTCTTAACCTAAACTATGGCAGAAAATGGTTTGATGCCGGCCTAGCTTTTACCAGATTTAGTGAAGTTAAATTATTAGATTATCAAATGGATGAAGATCCAGAAGATTACAGAACAAGTCCATCAGAAACAGACGCACAAGTTTTTGCAAATCAGAAAAAGGCCGCTACAGATACATACGGAGCAAAAATTGTAACCGATTTAACTTTAGGATTTAAACTTTCTAAATCGACAAAAATAAGTATTGGTGCAAATAACTTATTAAACATTTATCCTGATCAACAAGATGACTGGGTTGAAGCCGGTGGTTATTGGGATGCTGTGCAAATGGGTTTTAATGGTGCGTACTATTATGCAAGACTTGGATTTAATTTCTAATATAATTGGGGAGTTAAAAATAAAAAATCCTGAACAAATAAATGTTCAGGATTTTTCTTTTTCTATTTATTCAATTACAATTTAAATTCTAAAGAGGCAATAATCGCTTTTTCTTGATCGGTAGCGGTAAAACCGGAAATGTCCCAATAATTGGTCAAGATTTTATTCTTTTTATTAAACAGTGATTTTTCTTTAAAAACGTCACTTTCATTATAGGTAAAATTCTGTTTGTTGAAACCTGTAGTCACAAAACTATTTCTGACTTGAATATTTTTTGATTTCTCTTTCTGAATAAGCGTATAACCAATTTCTTCATTAGAACTCAACAGATAATAATCATTTCCGTCTAAACGATAGCTGACATTTATAACCGATTTGGTAGTGTTTTTTTCTCCTACTTTTGTTTTTTCTATTTTATCAAAACCTGCGGGAGTTACAGAAATAGTGTATTCTAAAATAATCTTTTTTGCAGGATCATAAATAACTTCGAAATTATCAACTGCTTCTTTTGCTTTGTCTAGTGGAGTAACTGACATTACATAATAATCCTTGTTTTTTGAATGTCCTTTAACCGTAAAATCATAATCTTTCTTTGCTTTTGAATCTAGCAGCGGTTCAAAATATTTGAAATTCGAATAATTCTCCATTATATTATTCAAATTATATCCCATTAAATCGGCACTTACATCTGTTTCCAATAAACCATACGAACGATTTTGCTCTACTAATAAAGTAGTTGTATTGTTTTTATTGAATTGAAAATTAACTAGTCCATCGTTATAATACGAATATTGATTATCGAGCATAAAAAATTCTCGTACATACACTTTTAAACGATGTGCAGTGCTTATTTTTTGTTTCGAATTGGCTACTATTCTTTGAAGTGTTTTTTGAAGATTTTCCTGAGAAACTACTACCTCGTCTAAGTTTTCTTTTTTGTTTTTAAGATAAACTACAAATTCATTTTCTTTTAAGGAAGCCCAGCGAAGTGTCAGATCTTCATAATTCATTTCTGAAACCTGAACATTCGAACCGCCGCTTAAAACAAAAGTAACTTTTCCGTCTTCATTTGTCATTAAAACCTGTTTGGTTTTTAAAACTACAACAGTTGCATTTTCTATTGGCTGTAAAGTTTCTATATCTTTTACAAGTACAGAATACTCTTCGCTTTGTGCAAAAACGCTTATATTACTGAGTAAAACGATAACTAAAAGTAGCAATTTCTTCATAGGCATTGTTAATTTTTCAACCAAAGTACTGTTTTTTTATCAATAAGTTAACGCTAAAATAATAAATACTTAATTATCAACAAACTAACTTTTGCTATTTTTTAATTTTGAAGCAAAAAAAATCCTGAGTTTTAGCTCAGGATTATACTTTTAAAAGAAGATTTTTTTATTCTCCGTGTAAGAAAGCTTGTCTTTCTAACAAAGTTTCTTCAGTTTCAACATGTTCGTCATCTGGTACACAACAATCTACTGGGCAAACTGCCGCACATTGAGGTTCATCGTGAAAACCTTTACATTCTGTACATTTTCCAGGAACAATATAATATACTTCATCAGAAATTGGAGTTTGAGCATCATCTGCATCAACTTCAGTTCCGTCAGGTAAAATTATTTTTCCAGAAAGACTTGTGCCGTCTTTATATCTCCAATCATCTGCTCCTTCATATATTGCTGTATTTGGGCATTCTGGTTCGCAAGCCCCACAATTGATACATTCGTCAGTTATAATAATTGCCATCGTTTTTTAGTCTTAAAAGTTAAAAGCCTGAAAGTTCTTAAAAGTCAAAATAAAGACAAACATAGCATTTGACTTTACCTCTTTTGACTTTCGACTTAATTATGCTTATTTTTGTGCAAAATTACAATCAAAACAATTCATAAACAAACATTATGACATTAGAAACAAAAAAAAGTGTTTTTGTTGAATTAGGAAAATTTTTAGGTCAGTTTGCCGAAGGAGCTTCTGAGCAAAAATCTGACGTTTTATATAATGATATCTTTTTTGACGATTTTGAAAAATTGATTCAATTATCACAATCTCATAATGGATGGTACACACCAGAACAAGTTTACTTCTCCATACAATCTTGGGCAGAAGCGTTGACAGACGAAAACCTTGAAAAATGGCTTTCGCAATACACTGAAGCATTTGCACAAGCAGATCAAAAAGAAAAAACGGTGGCTTTAATATTAGCTGGAAATATTCCGCTTGTTGGTTTCCATGATTTTTTATCTGTTTTAATTACTGGCAATAAAGCTTTAATCAAAACTTCTTCAAACGATCAGCATTTACTGCCATTTTTAGCTAAATATTTAATTGCTGTTGATGAAAATTTAAAGGATAAAATCACTTTCGTGGATGGAAAACTGGAAAATTTTGATGCCGTAATTGCAACTGGAAGTAACAATACAGCTCGTTATTTTGAATATTATTTTAAAGATAAACCTTCAATTATTCGAAAAAACAGAAATTCTGCAGCAATTTTAACTGGAAAAGAAACGACTGAAGAATTGGAAAATTTAGGTGAAGATATTTTTAGATATTTTGGTTTAGGATGCCGAAATGTTTCTAAACTTTTTGTTCCAAAAGACTATTCATTTGTTCCTTTTTTTGAGGCAATTTTCAAATATCAAGATGTTATTCATTATGAAAAATACGCTAATAATTACGATTACAATAAAGCGGTATTTTTAATGAGTAATTTCAAATTATTGGACAACGGATTTTTGACTTTAAAAGAAGACTCAAGCTACGCCTCGCCTATCTCGAGCGTTTTTTATGAGCGCTACGAAAGTCTTGAAGACTTAGAAAAACGCCTTGAAACAGATTCAGATCAAATACAATGTATTGTTAGCAATGGCTTAACTAAAAATAGTATTGCATTCGGAGAGACGCAAAAACCGCAATTGTGGGATTACGCAGATAATGTCGATACTATAACGTTTTTGTTAACAACAAAGTAATAAATTGTTTAATTATTTCGAATATTTTAACGCTTTTTCGGCTCTTATTGCCGAAATTTGCGTCTTTAAAATTTTCGACTATTAACAACAACCATGAAAAAACACAACTACAGCGCAGGACCAAGTATTTTACCTCAGGAAGTTTTTGAGAAGGCATCAAAAGCAATTTTAAATTTTAATGATTCAGGGTTATCGATTCTTGAAATCTCGCACCGAAGCAAAGATTTCGTTGCAGTTATGGAGGAAGCTCGTTCCCTTGCTTTAGAATTATTAGGACTTCAGGGAAAAGGTTATCAGGCTTTATTTTTACAAGGTGGTGCAAGTACAGCATTCTTAATGGCACCATACAATTTATTAAAAGAAAACGGAAAAGCAGCTTATTTAGATTCAGGAACGTGGGCAACTGCAGCAATCAAAGAAGCTAAACTTTTTGGAGAAACTGTTGTTGTAGCTTCTTCAAAAGAAGAAAATTATAATCATATTCCAAAAGGTTATGAAATACCAGCTGATGCTGATTATTTTCACTGCACAAGTAACAATACAATCTTTGGAACTCAAATGAAAGATTTCCCAGCAACTTCTATTCCTGTTGTTTGTGATATGAGTTCTGATATTTTCTCTCGTGAATTGGATTTCTCTAAATTCGACTTAATCTACGCGGGGGCTCAAAAAAACATGGGACCTGCAGGAGCTACTCTTGTTGTAGTTAAGGAAGAAATTTTAGGTAAAAACGGAAGAACTATCCCGAGTATGTTAGATTACGCTAAACATATCAAAGCAGAAAGTATGTACAATACGCCACCTGTTTTCTCTGTTTACGTTTCTCTTTTAACTTTACAATGGATTAAAGAAAAAGGCGGAGTTGCTGCTGTTGAAAAATTAAACAATGCTAAAGCTGAATTACTTTATGCCGAAATCGACAGAAACCCATTATTTAAAGGCGCTGCTGCAGTAGAAGATCGTTCTAACATGAACGTTACTTTCTTATTAAACAACGCAGAGCACACTGAAACTTTTGATGCTTTATGGAAAGCTGCAAATATTTCGGGATTACCAGGACACCGTTCTGTTGGTGGTTACAGAGCTTCTATCTACAACGCTATGCCAATTGAGAGCGTTCAGGTTTTAGTTGATGTAATGAAAGCGTTGGAATCTAAGGTTTAGTTTTCGGTCGCAGTCGCAGTTTTCAGAAACCGAAAACGTGAATTGAATACTGATTTCTAGCCCCGATAGCAGTGGAAATCCTTTTTTTTTTTTCTTTAAAAACAAAAAAGATTGGAACGAATAGCGGGATTAGCTCCTAAAAAAAAAAGAAAAAAATCAAATAGTTGGTTTATCGATTAAACAATTAAACGGTGAACCAAATAAACAATATACACACAATGAAAGTATTAGCAAATGACGGAATTTCTAAAAGTGGAATTCTAGCCTTAGAAAAAGGTGGATTTGAAGTTATAACTACAAAAGTTGCTCAAGAACAAGTAGCTAACTTTATAAATGAAAATAATGTTGACGTAATTTTAGTTCGTAGTGCGACTAAAGTTCGTAAAGATATTATCGATGCTTGTCCTGGAATCAAAATCATCGGTCGTGGTGGTGTTGGTATGGATAATATCGATGTTGATTATGCTAAAAGCAAAGGAATTCATGTAATTAATACACCTGCTTCATCTTCAGAATCTGTTGCTGAATTGGTTTTCGGTCACTTATTTAACGGTGTACGTTTTTTACATGATTCTAACAGAAATATGCCTCTTGAAGGAGATACAAACTTTGACGGTTTGAAAAAAGCGTATGCAAACGGAACTGAATTAAGAGGTAAAACTTTAGGTATTGTTGGTATTGGTCGTATTGGACAAGCTACTGCAAAAATGGCTCTTGGTTTAGGAATGAAAGTTATCGCTGCTGATAGTTTTATCCCACAAGTTGATGTTAAAGTTGAATTTTTCGACGGACAATCAATCACAACTACAATTGTTTCTCAGTCTTTAGAATCTTTATTTAAAGAAGCTGATTTTATTACTTTACACGTTCCTGCTCAAAATGGTTACATTATTGGCGAGAAAGAATTTGAAATCTTAAAAGATGGTGTTGGAATTGTAAACTGTGCTCGTGGTGGTGTTATTGATGAAGTAGCGCTAGTAAAAGCTTTAGATTCAGGAAAAGTTGCTTTTGCTGGATTAGACGTTTTCGAAAACGAACCAAAACCAGAAATGGCAATTTTAATGCACTCTAAAATTTCGTTGACGCCGCACATTGGAGCTGCAACTGGAGAGGCACAAGATAGAATTGGTACTGAATTGGCATCACAAATTATTACTTTATTAAGTTAAGTAAAAAAAATAGATTATCTTTAAAGGGATTTATTACAATTTTGTAGTAAATCCCTTTCTTTTTTTAGTAATTTTGGCGTATAATTTTAAACTCTCAATATCATGTTTGAACAATTAACCCAATTAGTACAGCAATACGGAGGAAATGCCGTTGTAAATAACAGCGCCGTTCCAAATGAACACAATGAAGCTGTGATTAGTGAAACGAGTAATTCTATCTTTGATGGATTAAAAAAAATTGTTTCTGAAGGCGGAACCGAGCAGATTGCCGGATTATTTAGCGGAAACTCTCCTATTGACAGTTCAAATCCTGTCGTGCAAAAAATACAACAACAATTAACGGGAAGCCTTGGACAAAAGTTCGGACTTAGCAGTGCAGATTCTAGCAGTGTAGCTTCTAGTTTGATTCCACAGATTTTAGGTTCTTTGGTTAATAAGGCAAAAGATCCAAATGATCATAGTTTTCAGATCTCAGACATCATCAATTCTATTTCAGGAAACAGCGGACAAGCTTCTGGAATTATGGATACGATCTCTAAATACGGAATGCAATTTGGTCTTGACCAAAACAACGACGGAAAAGTTGACGTTGCCGATGTCTTAGCCGTTACAAAAAGTAAAGGTGGTATTGGAGGATTTTTAGGGAAGTTGTTTGGAGGGAAATAGAGGTTTGAGTTGCTAAGTCGCTAAGTTTCTAAGCTTCTAAGGCACTTAGTTATCAGCTAAAATTTTATACAAATATTCATAAAGTGGTTTGCCTAGCAAACCACTTTATTTTTTTGGAATTTAAAGATCCCGAACATAAGAAAACTAAAAACTTAGTAGCTCAGAATCTCACAATATCAGAAACTTAGTAGCTTAGCGACTTAGAAGCTCAGTATCTTAGTTTCTTGTTAAACTCCTCCATAATCTCGCCATTTCTTTGTAAATTTAAATATGAAAAAATGCATTTCCATATTAATAGTACTATTAACGATAATTGCCTGCTCTTCGGCTTCGCAAAATATTGCTAATAATGATAATGCATCAAACAAAAAACAAAATGATACGGTTAGAATTGCCAACGATTCTTTAGAATATGAAGTGATTATAATTGACAATGGTTTTACTTCCTGGCTTGCCTCTCGAGCATTTCCACGAAACTACTACACGCTTAGTTATCTCGAAAACAAAAACCAGCAATATGTAACGGAGTGGAACATTAGAGCTTCGCAACCCAACCGTTACAACTCGAGTTTATACGAAATGACAATAGATTATCAGCCTCAGATTCATTACGGATACGAAGTAAATTATCTCATTTATAACTACATGATTTATTTTCAAAATACTTACAAACAAAAGCTCGGAGGGTATGTTCCTATAAGATAATGTTAGTATATTTGTAATGATTACAAATAAATAATGGACAAACTAAAAAAACGCTGGGGAATTACATCCAACTTACAAGCCATACTTATATTCATTGTTTTTGCCATCACCGGATCGGCATCTGCATGGGTTTCTAGACCTTTTTGCGATTGGATAGGAATACACAAAGAAGACTTAGGCGCAGTTTGGTTTACTCTTGTTCGTTTGTTAATTATTTTCCCTGTTTATCAGGTTTTATTAGTCGCTATAGGAACCATTTTTGGACAATTCCGTTTCTTTTGGGATTTTGAAAAGAAAATGCTAAAACGAATGGGATTAGGTTTTCTGTTTAAAGATTAATTCTTTTTAAACCAAAACAATTTGATGATTCATATAAGAGTTTAAATAAATAAACACTACCAAATAATTTAAAAGACGACTTTTTCAAGCCGTCTTTTTTTATTCTTTTTGAAAGAAATAAGTGTAAATCCATGTTAATGTAAACGATGGAATAATGTCTGTAAATGGTAAAATTTCTTCAACGAAAGTCAAAACACTAGCAACCTTCCCTACCCGACCTTTATACATTTTGGTCATAATAATAGCTGCAATAGGCGCCCAGACAACATCTGAAAACTCTCCTAAAAGAGGAATCGAAAAAGAAATCATGCCAATTCCGTCCAAAACTAATCCGATCAATAGTTTTGACATTCTGTTATCTTGTACAACTTCTAAATCCTGCATAGCGTACTTATTTTAAGTTAGTTGAAAATTAAAAAATACTTCGAAAGAAAGTGTTATTTCTTTCTATTCTTTAATTTCTTAATTCCCATATCAAGAAACGTACCTTTTTAGATTTTAGTCCCGAGACTTCGGGATTAGATTTTAGATTTTAGATTTTAGATTT
>NZ_CAMLIX010000186.1 GCF_946479975.1 uncultured Flavobacterium sp. | reverse complement strand
TTGACTTTTACAGTTTAAATTCAGTTTTGAAAGGCAAAAAAATTGAACAACAAGCCGATTTTAAACTCATAGATGTAAATGAAAACATTGCGCCTTTTTCTTATTTCGATTATATAGTGTACAACTCATCACTTTACACTTCAACCGAATTAGAAAATATTTTGGAACATGAAAAAGTGCACAGCGACCAAAAACATACTGTAGATGTTTTAATTTCTAGAATCTTTTGCATCTTGTTTTGGTTTAATCCAATTGTATGGCTTTATAAAAAAGCGATCTTACAAAATCTTGAATTTATCGCCGACAGCGAAGCTTCTAAAAAAATTGCTGATAAAAAAGCGTATCAGTACACCTTATTAAAAATAACAACGCATGAAACATGTGTTGCAATCACCAATCATTTTTATCAATCATTAATCAAAAAACGAATTGTTATGTTAAACAAAAATCAATCAAACAAAAGAAATTACTGGAAATATTATGCGGTAATCCCTGCTCTCGGCGCATTTATTCTTTTATTTCAAATTAAGACAATTGCACAAGAGAAAAAACAAGATTTAGCTATTGTTCAAAAAGACACGGTTAAAGATGTCAAAGAGATCATAAAAATCACAAAAAACACTACAGACGAAGAACTAAAAGATATTACTGCAAAATTAAAAACAGATCATAATCTAGATGTTGAAGTTTCTGATGTAAAAAGAAATGCTGATAAAGAATTAACGGCTATTCAAATTCAAGCAAAATCTGAATCTGGAAAAAAACAAACCATTAAAATTGACGGAAATAAAGCCATAAAAGATTGTGATTTTGTAGTAGAAAGTGATGCTAATGGAACAAAAACAGTAAACATCATAAGTGCTGGAGGCCCAAGACAACCAATAATTGTTAGAAGCGAAAGAGTGAGCCGTAATTCTGATGATTCAGAGATTACTCCTCCTACTCCGCCAACACCGCCTACATTCCCTTCAGGAGCATTACCTGCTGTTCCGGCATTGGACATGTCAAAAATGCCAAAACCTCCAACAGCTCCAAAGAATATCAATGATAAAGTTGCCATGAGCAAATTTGAAAAAGAAATGAAAGTTTTTGAAAAACAGATGGAAGCTTTTGAACCTGATATAGCAGCTTACGAAAAACAAATTGAGTCAATAATGTCTCAAAGAGAAGGTATTTATGAAAAAGAAATGGCAAAGTATGAAATTGCTATGGAAAAGTTCAATGAGAAAATGGAGAAATTTAATTATGATTTTCAATTTAATTTTTCTACTGATTCTAAGGAACATGAACAAGATATGAAGAAGCTCGAAATAGAGATGAAACAACTTGAAAAGGATATGAAGCAGCAAGAAAAAGACATGAAACAACATGCGAAAGATATGAAACAGCATGAAAAAGACATGAAAGAAATGGAAAGACAAAACAAGAAAGCTTAATAAATTTTCATTTTAAAACCTTACAAATAATGAAAAAATCGCTTTTCATAGTAGTATCATTAATTGTTGCGAATTTTAGTTTTGGTCAGAAAAAAGAAAACTTAGACATTGACCAGAGAATTGACAAGTATCTCCAAGAGGTTATTAAGCTAAATGAAATTCCAGGTTCGGCAGTTGCAGTAATAAAAAATGGAAAAGTTATTTATGAAAAACATTTTGGAAAAGCTTCTCTAGAAAATGATAAAGCAGTGGATAAAAACACTGCTTTTAAAATTTTTTCAACGACCAAAATAATTACCAATGTTGGGATATTTCAACTAATTGAACAAGGAAAGTTATCACTCGAAGATCCTATTTCAAAGTATTTAGAAAATACTCCAAAAGAATGGCAAAACGTAAAAATCAAAAATCTACTTTCTCATTCTTCCGGTCTTCCTGATATTATTAGGTTTCAAGAAATTCCGACGACTGCAGCACTTGCTGAAAAAATAACTTTATTGGCTAAAAAACCAATGGACTTTGCAACAGGAAATCAATATCGTTACAATCAAACTAATTATTTGTTTCTTGCTAAAATCATTGAAAAAATCACGGGTTTAACTTTTGAAGATTACATTTTACAAAATCAGTTTTCATCTGTAAAATCAGGCGTTTATTTTTCGTCAAATTTTGGAGAATCACTGCCAGATAGTGCTTTTAGATACAATTATAATAATCAAACAGGAAAATATGTTAAAAGCATTTCGAACTTTGGTACTGATGCTCATTCTGCCAATGGTTTAAATATATCTTTACCAAATTTCATTCTTTGGAACGAAAATCTAGATAAAGACATATATCTTCAAAAAGAAACGAAAGACATTATGTGGAAACCGTTTCCGTTTGCCAACAATACAGATCGTTTTACTTTTGGTTGGGAAATTGTTCCTGTCAATAAAGTTCTTTCATACGGTTTTACGGGTGGCAATGAAACTGCTTTTAGAAAATTTATCGACCGTGATTTAACGATTATATTTTTGTCAAATGGTCATAAATATTCAAATTTATATGTTCAAAGTGACGTAATCAATCATATTGCCTCTATTGTAGACAAAACGCTCACAGATGATTTTCTTCTTGGTGGAGAAAAAGTCAATCAATTTTTTTTAAAATTCAACTCTGCAAAAGCAGAGCAACATTATTTAGCACTAAAAAAGATTCATGCTGATTGGGATTTTGAATATCGATTGAATGTAATTGGCTATACACTAATGGATCACGGAAGATTGAATGACGGACTAAAAGTTTTGGAACTTAATGCAAAAGAGAATCCAAAATCTGGAAATGCGTTTGATAGTTTGGCTGATGGTTATTTTAGAAATAATCAATTAGTTCTTTCGAAAGAAAATTATCAAAAATCATTAGCTCTTTCTCCAGATAATACGAATGCTAAAGAAATGCTGAATAAAATTGAAAAAATGCAGCTAAAATAATTCACAGCAACATTTCAAAATAACACTTAATCTAGAACTATATAACTATCAAAACCTGATTCTAAAAAGACAATCAGCTTGTATATAGACGTATAAGACTTTGTTTAAACACAAAGTCTTTTTTTTTATATCTTTACCGAAACAAATTTACTATGTACAAATTCCTGGCTAAACTAAATAAATTACTGCTCCCAAGTTTTACCAAACAAGGTTTAGACATTGCTAAAGCTAAAAAATGGCAAATAGCAATTATTGGTTATCGTGCTTATGTGACAAAAAAAGCATTAGACAACTAAATTCTTAAAGCTATTTATATTATTTCAGTAGAAAAAATCCCTTTTCTACGTTCTCGTTCATGAAAAATACAGAAATTAACTTCCCTCCTGTTCCTGCAGTTTTGTTGGCAATTATCAGCGTTCAATGCGGTGCTGCAATTGCAAAAACACTTTTTCCAATTATTGGAGCGGCGGGCACAGCTTCAATGCGTATAGGTTTTTCCGCTATAATTTTATTATTAGTTTACAGACCCAATTTTAAAAAGATTACATCAAAACAATGGAAAATTGTTATTCCCTACGGTTTATGTTTAGGTGTAATGAATCTTATATTTTATTTGGCAATTGAAAGAATCCCAATCGGATTGGCGGTTACACTAGAATTTGTTGGTCCGCTTTTACTTGCAATCGTAGGCTCAAAACGTCTAATAGATTATTGCTGGGTCTTACTTGCTGCAATCGGAATAATTCTAATTGCGCCTTGGGCAAATAATCGAATAGATTCTTTGGGAGTTTTGCTGGCACTTTTGGCTGGAGTGTTCTGGGCGGGGTATATAGTTCTAGGTGGTAAAGTTTCAAAAATAATGAATGGAAATGAAGCCGTTTCTACAGGTATGTTATTTGCTGCACTTTTAATTCTACCATTCGGATTTTTTGACAATGGCTTAACGAATCTAACTCCGAAATTCTTCGGAATGGGAATTGCTCTTGCACTTCTTTCTAGTGCTATTCCTTTTACTTTAGAAATGAAAGCTTTAGGTCAGCTTCCTCCGCGCACTTTTAGTATATTAATGAGTTTAGAACCTGCTGCTGCCTCAATTTGTGCTTTTATATTTCTACAGGAAAATTTAAATATTTATGAAATCTTAGCCGTTTTTTGTGTTGTAATTGCATCGGCTGGAAGTACATTAACTGCCAAAAAATAGAAAAACTCAGCAAAGAATTGCTGAGTTTTTCAAATCGTAGGTTTTGTTTTTGGAGATAATTATTTCTTTGGCAATAATACAGCGTCTACTACGTGAATTACACCATTTGATTGATTAACGTCTGCGATTGTAACTTTCGATTTATTACCATTCTCATCTGTAATGTATAAATCTTTACCTTTCATCCAAGCTGTTATAGTACCGCCGGCAACAGTTTTAATACTTGCTTTTCCTTTACCTTCTTTGATTGCTTTAGCAATATCTGCAGAACTCCATTTTCCAGAAACAACGTGGTAAGTCAAAATTCCTTGAAGCATTTTTTTGTTTTCTGGTTTTAATAAAGTTTCAACAGTACCTTTTGGTAATTTATTAAATGCAGCGTTTGTTGGAGCAAAAACAGTAAATGGTCCTTTTCCTTTTAAAGTTTCAACTAAATCTGCTGCTTTTACAGCTGCAACAAGAGTTGTATGATCTTTTGAATTTACTGCGTTTTCAATAATGTTTTTATTCGGATACATTGCTGCTCCACCAACCATTACTGATTTTTGAGCATTTGATGTAAATGCAAATCCCAAAGCTAAAACTGCAACAGCTAAAAATTTTCTCGTTTTCATAATTTTATTAGTTTTTAAGTTATAAGCTCATTTACGCAGATAAAATTGTTTTGGTTTTAATAAAAGTAAAAGATTATTGAAATATCTTCAAAAGGTGTTAGAAAACAAGACTTTAGTACAGGAAATATTTTTACATATTTTCAAAAACTTTTTAATATCCTGTCTCTTTTATTATTAAATTTAGAAATCAAAACCAACTATTATGAAAAACCTACCCCAAAAAATAAGAAGCAAAAAACTAAATTCCAGAGTTGATTTAACGGCTATGGTCAGCGTTTCTTTTCTGCTGATTATATTTTTTATGGTTGTTGGAGAATTATCTAAACAAAAAGTAATGGATTTAAGTTTACCTGATTATGATGCTTACACCTGTGGAGGAAGGATAATCAGTTGTGGAGGTGAAGATCGATCTTACACTATTTTGCTTGGAGAAAATAATAAATTAGTTTGCTATAAAGGTTTACTAGCCGTTCCAAGAGTTTCACCAAAAGATATAGCCTATGGAAAGAACGGAATTAGAAAAGAACTTTTTAAAGAAAATAAAATCACCCTCAATTATTCTGCTCAATTAGGAAAACCACGAAGAGGAATGGTAGTAATTATAAAACCTAGTAAAAAGTGTAATTTTAAAAATCTAGTTGATATTTTAGATGAAATGGATATTGCAGGAATTCAAACTTATGCAATTGTTAATGAGTTTAGTCCAGAAGAAGCTAAATTATTAGCCTCAAATTAAGAGATTAACTAACCAAAACTAATAACTATGAACCATCTTCCAAAAAAAGTCAGAAGTAAAAAACTAAGTTCAAGAGTTGATTTAACCGCTATGGTCAGTGTTTCTTTTCTGCTGATTATATTTTTTATGGTTGTTGGAGAATTGTCTAAACCTAAATTTTTAGATTTAAGTATGGGGAATAATTGTCATGATTCCTTTGAACATATTCACGAAGGCGAAAATCGTTCGATTACTATATTGCTAGATCAAAATGACAAACTAATATATTATGTAGGTGTTCTATCAAGCCCAATAAAAAAACCTAAAAGTATTACTTACGGCAAGAATGGAATTCGAAAAGAATTAATCACTAGAATTGAATCTATCAACAAATATTCTAGCAAATTAAAAGAAAATATTACTGTTATTATAAAACCTACTAAAAAATCTAATTATGGAAATTTGATAGCTATTTTAGATGAAATGAAAATAACAGGAATAACATCATATTCCATTGTTCCTGAATTTACTCCACAAGAATCTAAATTATTAGTCTCGAATTAACTCAGAAAAATATCGTTTTTAAAAACGCTTTTACTTCGCTCAGCCTGACAAAGCGAGAAGCAATCTAAAATCTGAAAACAAAATATTTATAAACAAAAAAAAGTCCCATATTTCTGTGGGACTTTTTATTTAGATTTAGATTTTAATGAATTTCATACTTGAACTCCCTTTGTCTGATTTTACTTTAATAAAATAATTACCGGTTTTTAGTCTAGAAATGTCAATATTTGAAATTCTATTACCATTTGGAACAGAAATTATTAGTTGTCCCAAAATATTATAAATTTCAAATGAATTTATCTCTATATCCTCATTTTTAGTAATATTTAGAACTTGTTCAGAAGGATTTGGATATAAAATAAAATACCTTGAAAAGTCAAAATCCATAATAGATAAAGACTTTGTAAATATCGACGTAGCCTTGTTTGTCAGAATAGGAAAATTATAATCAAAATAAATATTAGCGTCATTAGTAAAAGAATCACCAACTTTTAAACTGGGTTTCGTTTTTATTTTAAAAGCTATATAACCATCATTATTGGTATCATCAAAAGGAAGGTTTATATTTTCAAAAATAAATTCAACTTTATTTCCTTCTGAAATTTTAGTTACAAAAGAATGGCTCGAATTTGTTTGCACTAAAGTTGAAATATCGAATTTATTCAAATCAATAATATCCTTCACTACGATGTTTTGTGCAGAATGCGTTCCTGTATTTTCAAAACGAATCATGTAATGAACGTACTCACCTATTAATCCCGATGTGATAACTGAACCTTCTAAACATGTTTTATCATTTGGATCATATGAACCCACAACCGTTTGATTTAGAGTAAATGTATTATCTAAAAGTGTCTCATCTACATTTTGTGAACTTATTTTAGCCAAATATTTCAATTTCCTTCCAATATTAACAGCAGGTGTTTCTGTTGGTCCGTTTAGATTTAATGAAATATTAATTTCTCTAGAATCAAATGGTTTTAAATCGTTGAAAATCCACGAAAAGTTGTTTGTACTTTGGCTTGAAACTGCAGGATTAACTGAAACTAAATCTAAAATATCATCATCAAATTCTAAATTTAAAATACCTGATTGCGTGGTGTTCCCTTTATTTTTATAAACTATTTTGTAAGCAGAATCAAATCCAGGCCTAGCTGTATTTAAAGGCAGAATAACAACCTCTAAATCAGTATTAAAACCCTTTGGCAATATGCAAAAATCTTGATTATATGTTGCATTTGGTGTTGGAAAAGTGACCGTAATATTGCTGGGAGATATTGAAAAATAGTTTTGATTTTCAATAACAGGAGATACTGTATATGTTCCAACTTTTAAAGGAATACTATATCTACCGTTACTATTAGAAATAAAAGTACTTGTTTCTGTTACTCCCGAAATAGTAAATTTTAAGTTTGGATAAATACTATCTAATGCGTCACAGCCATTTTTTGTTAGGTCAATTTTACTACTTCCTTCAAGTGAATAAGTGGATCCTCCAGGCTTAAATGAACAATAAGAATTTAGAGAACAATTTTTGTATCCATATTGGTCTATAACTCTTTTCATAGCATTCAAATCAAAATCATCATCACATAAATATTCCAAAATAGGACATTTATTAAAAATCACATAACTTTTGTTTCCTATGCCAATAGGATTATAAGCAACTTGAGTTAACCAGCCATTCTTTAAATTTAGTGATTTCAACAGTGGATTATCAGAGCAATCAAGAGAGTAATATCCATTTAACGAACTTAAATCTAAAGAGCTAAATAAATTATTCTTCAATTCCAAATAGCTAAGCTTTGAATTAATTAAATCAAGCGATTCAAGCTTATTATTAGAACACTGGATCCAAGTAAGATTAGATTCAGATAAATCCAATTTGGTTAGATTATTATTATTACAGTTTAAGAAAGAAAAAATTGGACAATTATTGAATTTAAAAGAATCTAATTGATTATTATCACATTCTATTCTTTGAAGATTTAATAAATTGCTTGCATCTAAGGCAGTAATCTTGTTATTGGAGCATTTTACTTCCGTTAAATTGTTTAATCCATGAATGTCTAAAGAAGTTAATTGATTTTCAAAACACCAAAGCTTTTGTAAATTTATTAATGAACTTGCATCAAAAGAAGTTATTGAACATTGACTCATCGATAAATGCTTAAGATTTATTAAATTACTAAGATTTACTGATGTTACTTTAGGTAAAAACTGAAAAGTTAAATATTCTAAATTACTAAAATTTTCAATGCCCTGTAAATTATATATTTGCGATATAACGCCATATTCATAATAACCAAAATTTAAGTCTTTTACCAGTAATGCTTCCGAAACTTCAATTTCTCCATTCTTATTTACATCAATTTTAATACTTTGACCATAAGAATCTTTAGCAATTAAGTTTGTTGTATCTGACCTTAAGAGTGTAGCTTTAAAATTAGGATCAGGAAAATTAATAACCTGGGCGCTTAATCCGATAAAATAATAAAAGGCAAAAATTGAAAAGTAGAGTTTTTTCATAAAGTGGTATTTTAAAACAAAAATAACTTTTTATAAATATAACACAACTTTATTTGTTAAAATACATTAAATCAAATTTACAGAACATAAAAAAAGTCCCACATTACTGTGGGACTTTCTATTTATAAAAAAGCTAAGAATTATTTTTTCTCAGTTTTTTCCATTTTAGCTTTTAATGCAGCTAATACATCATTGTTATCTCCTAAAGTTGCAGCTGGTGCATTTGTAGAAGAGTTAGATGAAGTATTTTCAGTTGCAGCTTTTACATTTTTCTCTTCTTCTTCTCTGAAGATAGCAGTGTGAGAAGCAACTACTCTTTTGAATTCTTTGTTGAATTCGATTACTTTGAAATCAGCAGTATCACCTTTTTTCAATTTCTTTCCGTCTTCTTTTTCAAGGTGACGAGTAGGAATGAAAGCAACGATATCATCTCCGAATTCTACAGTAGCTCCTTTGTCAACGATTTCAGAAATCTCACCGTTGTGGATAGTTCCTACAGCGAAAGAATCTTCGTATTGATCCCAAGGATTAGCAGTAGTTTGTTTGTGACCTAAAGATAATTTACGTCCTTCAACATCTAATTCTAATACTACAACATCAAGTTTTTCACCAACGTTTACAAACTCAGATGGGTGTTTGATTTTCTTAGTCCAAGAAAGGTCAGAAATGTAGATTAATCCATCAATTCCTTCTTCTAATTCTACGAAAATACCAAAGTTTGTAAAGTTTCTAACGATACCTGTATGTTTAGAACCTACTGGGTATTTAGAAGTAATGTCAGTCCATGGATCTTGAGATAATTGTTTGATACCTAATGACATCTTACGATCGTCTCTGTCAAGAGTTAAAATAACTGCTTCAACAACATCTCCAACTTTTACGAAATCTTGAGCAGAACGTAAGTGAGTAGACCAAGACATTTCAGAAACGTGGATTAAACCTTCAACACCTTCAGCAACTTCGATGAAAGCACCGTAATCAGCGATTACAACTACTTTACCTTTAACTTTATCACCAACAGTTAAGTTAGAATCTAAAGCATCCCATGGGTGAGCGTTTAATTGTTTCAATCCTAATTGAATTCTTGTTTTCTCATCATCGAAATCAAGGATTACAACGTTTAATTTTTGGTCTAATTCAAGAACTTC
>NZ_CAMLIX010000185.1 GCF_946479975.1 uncultured Flavobacterium sp. | reverse complement strand
AGTTTTTGTTCAAGGAATTGTTCAGAAATCGCAGGAAAAATGGCAGGCAGGAAATATTACGTATTACAATTTCATGAACTCGAAACAATTGGAACAAACTTTTAATGAAAGTGAGTTTGTGCTGTGCCGTTCGGGTTATACTACTGTTATGGATTTGGCAAAATTGGGTAAAAAAGCTTTTTTTATTCCAACTCCGGGACAATATGAGCAGGAATATCTGGCGGTAAAACTTCAGGAAGAAAATCTTGTGCCATATGCAATGCAAGACGATTTTACTATTGAAGATTTAGCGAAAGTAAAGTCCTTTAAAGGATTATCTCAATTTGAAAACGATATTGATTGGGATTCTCTATTTAAAGTTTTTGAGGATAAAACAGCTTAATGGAACGCTGATGACGCGGATTGCATAAGCAAAATGCGGATAAAAACGGATTTTTTTCTAAAACATACCGCCTAATGGAACGCTGATGACGCAGATTGCATAAGCAAAACGCGGATAAAAACGGATTTTTTTATAAGACAAAAACTTTAATGTTTTGAATGTAAAAAATCCATTTTTATCCGCGTCTTCGCGAAAGCGAATCAGTTTTATCCGCGTAATATTTCTCTAGAAATTAAACTGCATTTGTAATCTCAATAAATTCCCTTGTTGTCTGTTTATTGGGAGGGCGCTGTCTTCAAAAGTTCTGTCTGCAATTACATAGGCTGCAGTTAATTCAAAAGCTTTTATTGGCTGCCATTCTACTCCTAATTCATAATCTCTTACAACATAACTTCTGGCATCTTTTTCATATTTTTTTCCTCCATCATAATATTGAAATTTTGCAAAAGGATAAATGTGCTGCTTTTTAATGTCCCATTTATAATTCAATAAAACGTAACCTCCATTTAAATCTGTTTCTTCAACGGTATTTGTTGTAGTATTATAACGAGGCCCTGTCCCGATGTTATATTCTGTTTGAATTCCGAATGGCTTTGGATACAAAACAAAAGTTGCTCCAACTCTTTGATCTTTTACATGTTGTGCATCAGTAACAATAACTCCTTGTGAAATTTCTCCTGTAAAAGCCCATTTTCCGGTGTAAGCTTGGATTCCAGGTTCGATAATCTGACTTCCTATTACAAACGGGTAAGTTACTCTTGCTACTACATTTAAATCTCTGTTTCCGTCTAGTTTGTTTGCAATTTGTCCGTTATAAACACCTAAAGCAAAAACTCCAAAATCCCCAGAACCTTTATAGCCGTCTTTCACTAACATTGCAAAACGCTCTCTGATTTCGGCTGGAGCCCAGTAAAAAAACATTCCTAAATCGCGCTCATTTTGTATCGAACTGTTTATAGCATCAGATCGGTCTAAACTTAAACGCTGCGAACTTGACTGCATATTTTCAAAACCGTAAGGAATTTTACTTTGTCCGATACGAACTCTGTATTCTTTTTTCTTATCAAAAGAAAGATCAAAATACAAATCACGAATCTGAACAAAATTCTGAATTCCAGTGCTTGGCGAACTTGCAAAATCGGGTTGAAAATAGAAAAATACATTTGGATGCACTTGGCCTGAAAAAACTAAACGTGCACGACGAATAAAAAGTCCGTTGTTTGATTTTGCGTCTGGAGCTGTAGAAGTGGTTCCCCAAGATTTATCACATTGGTCACAAGAAACTTTATCGTTTGTAGATAACAGACCATTGTATCTAATCTGCGCATAACCCCTTAGAGAGATTCTGTCGTACCAATGCTCTTCTCCGCTCACTCCAGATTTGGTATCTGGAAGTTTTGCTTTGTTTATAGAATCTAAAATACGAATTACTTCATTCTTTACATCCTGTTTATTTAATTCTTGTTTAGTTGGTTCCTGCGCATAAACTGCACAAGTTAGCATTGCTAAAACGGCTACTAATTTTCTTTTTATCATTAGTTCTCTAATTCCCTTAATTTCAGGATGCAAAGATGGAGCACCTATGTTAAGAAATCATTAACCAGATGTTACTATAATAAAAATTTAATGTTACCGACTAAATCGAGATGTTTATTTAACGTTAAAACCCTTTGTTTTAAGGCTTTTACCAAAAATGACGTTACGATTTTTTAACATCTATTTTTTGATTTTTAAATGCTTTTTCGAGTGTAAAAGAGAATTCTGATCCAATTCCGAACTCACTTTCTACATAAACTTTCTCTTTATGCGCTTCAATAATATGTTTTACGATGGCTAAACCTAATCCAGAACCTCCTTCAGAACGTGTTCCGCTTTTATCAACACGGTAAAAACGTTCAAAAAGTCTTGGAATGTTTTGTTTTTCAACACCTTCTCCATTATCGCTGATACGAATTAAGACTTTTTTCTTGGTTAAGTTTACAACGCCGACTTCAGTCAATCCGCCTTCTTTTCCGTATTTAATAGAATTGACAATCAGATTTTCTAAAACCTGCTGAATTCTGTCTTGATCTCCTCGAATAATAACCGACTGCACATTTTTACTTTCAAATGCTAATTTGATTTTCTTTTTATCGGCTTTCATTTCCAATAAATCAAAAACATTCTGAATCAATACAACGATATCAAAATCAGTCATATTTAAATCTAAATCACCAGATTCTAATTTGGTAATCATATCTAAATCTTCGACTATATAAATCAAACGTTCTACACCTTTTTCGGCACGTTTCAAGTATTTCTTTCTGATATTTTTATCCTCCATCGCTCCGTCAAGCAAAGTTGAAACGTAACCTTGAACGGTAAATAATGGCGTTTTTAATTCGTGCGAAACGTTTCCTAAAAACTCTCTTCTATATTGTTCTCGAATTTCCAGCATTTCGATTTCCAGCTTTTTATCGGTTGCAAACTTCTTTACTTCACGAGACAGCGTTTCCATATCCGTATTTATGGGCTGATTGATCAAAGTTGTTGACTCTAATAACGAAACCTCATCGTAGATTTTCTTTACTCTACGATAGATAAAGCGCTCTACTCGATATTGCAAAACCAAAAAAGAGAATACATAAATGACAATAATGAAAATTATTCCAAATGCAACTTGATGCTTTAATTGATTTCTGTAGAATAAAGAAAGCAGCATCAACACAAATGCCGTTGAAAACAGACTTATATATAAAGCCGATTTAATGGCAAATTTGTATGTTTTTTTAAAATTGATTTTCATTGAAATTTTTTAAAATAATAAAAATTTTGGAAGACTTTTTTTTACCATGTAAGTGATATAAGTTCATTTAAAAGACAAACTTAACTCTACTTACAGACAAATTTAAAAAAATAAATCTTTGTCAAAGTTTAGAACTTTGACAAAGACATTTTTATTAGAAAATATACATATTATAAATTAAATGAACTTATATGGTTCAAATTTATTGAATGTTTTAAAACAATTTGAATTCGTTTAAATCGTAATTAAAGTTCTACAGTTTTTCTAAAACCTTAGCATCTCAGAAACTTAGTCCCTTAGCAACTTTAATAAAAACTAAACTTCAAATTTATAACCAACACCTTTTATGGTTTTAAAAAGATCTTCTCCTATTTTTTCGCGCAGTTTTCTGATGTGAACATCAATTGTTCTTCCTCCAACTACCACTTCGTTACCCCAAACTTTATCCAAGATTTCGTCTCTTTTGAAAACTTTTCCTGGTTTTGAAGCCAATAGATAAAATAATTCGAATTCTTTTCTTGGCAAAGCAATTTCTACATTGCCTTTTATGATCTTATATTCTTCACGATTAATCTCGATGCCGCCAACGTTTAAAGTATCTGAAACAACTTCTTGTTCTTTTAACCTTCTTAACAGCGCCTTTACTTTAGAGACCAATAATTTTGGTTTGATTGGCTTTGTAATATAATCATCAGCACCAGCATCAAAACCAGCTACTTGCGAATAATCTTCACTTCTTGCAGTAAGAAATGTTATGATAACATTATTTAGTTCAGGAATTTTTCTAATGTGCTCGCACGCTTCCATTCCGTCCATTTCTGCCATCATCACGTCCATAATAATTAATTCTGGCAATTCTTTCTGAGCTTTAGCTATAGCATCTTTTCCGTTAGAAGCTGTAACAATCTGGTAGCCTTCTTGAGCAAGGTTATAGCCAACGATTTCTAAGATATCTGGTTCGTCGTCAACTAATAAAATCTTAGTTTGTGTTTTTTTCATAAATAGCAAAAATTGAGATTTTTTACATCAAATCTTTTAAATATTTATCCGATGTTTTTCATTTCACGGAGTAAATATACTAACAAAAGAACCTTTAAAAATTGGTGTTAACGGTAATTTAATCTGGTAACAATTTGATAATCTTTAGCACACAAAAACATAACAAGTTGGTAACATCGACTTCACGGTGCAGTTATTTCTTTGCACCAAAATAAATTAACACAACACTGAACAAAAATGAAATTCAATTTAAGATTTCTAATAATTGCATTATTTATCTGTACGATTTCGATCGCGCAAAACAAAGGTACAATTTCCGGAGTTCTAACCGACAAAGAAATGAACAACGAAGTTTTACCCTTTGCTAATGTTTTAATTAAAGGTACAAATATTAGCGCTAACACCGACGTTGATGGAAAATATTCCTTAAACGTTAATCCTGGAAATTATACTCTGATTTTTAGTTTCCTAGGATATGAATCTGTAGAAGCTCCAGTTGCCGTAAAAGCAAACGAAACTGTAGTGCTTAATCAAACTCTTTCTTCTGGAAGTTATACTCTTAAAGATGTCGTAGTTCAGGCATCAACAGGAAATAAACAAAAAGAATCAGCATTATTATTAGAGCAAAAAAATGCAGTTTCTTTTAAAGCTGCAATTGGTGCAGAAGAAATTGCCAGAAAAGGAGTTAACGACGTAGCAAACGCTGTTGCAAAAGTGAGCGGGGTTTCTAAACAGGACGATTCTGGAAATGTATTCGTAAGAGGACTAGGCGATCGTTACAATGTAACTACTCTAAATGGCTTACCATTGCCATCAAACAACGCCGCTAACAAAAACATACTTTTAGATATTTTTTCTACTAATATTGTTGATAATATTTCGGTGAGTAAAACATTCGAATCTCAAAACTATGCCGATTTTGGAGGAGCAAATATTGATATTAGCGCAAAAAGATTTAGCGGTAAACCATTTGTTTCTTTTTCAATTGGTGCAGGTGCAAACACAAATGTTTTAGGACAAGATCATTTTTATCTTCAGGACGGACCTACATACACGGGATTTAAAAAAGTTGGAGTTCCTGATTCTCCTTTAAAACCATACAACTATTCTACTAGCTGGGATAGAAAAGAAAGCAAAAATTTACTTAATGCTTTTTACACTTTATCTGGAGGGAAAAAATTTCAAATAAATGATGAAAGCTCAATTGGTACTTTTATTACAGGTTCTTTTAGTGCACGTAACAAATATACTGAAGGTTACAGCAGAGGAGGTATTACTTCTGATGGAACTATCTTATCTGATTTTTACAGAAGAGCTTACAAACATAGCACAACGACAACTGTTATGGGTACAGCTGATTATAAAATCAATAACAAAAACTCAATATTATTCACTTCTTTATTTTTAAATTCAAGTGATCAGGATTATAGTGAATACGAAGGTACAAATGTGAATTTTGATGGTGGTGGAAACGCTCAACAGCAAATAGAAGGATTCATTAAACGTGGAACTTTTGAAAAAACTCAATTAATTGTAAATCAATTAACAGGGAAAAACAAATTTAATGATCAATGGAATTTAAACTGGGGAGTTGGTTACAGCATCTCAAACAGCACAACGCCAGATCGTATGCAAAACTCTTTTGTTCATGCTTTGAATGGAGTAGATTATACTTTTTTCACAAACTCGAACATCAACAATCATAGATTTTTTCAGGACTTAAAAGAGAATGAAATATCTGCTAACATTGCTCTTTCTTATAATTTCAACAAGAAAAGTGAAGATGATGGATACAAAGGAAAAATAACATTTGGTTATTCTGGAAAATTAAAAGACCTGGATTATAATATGCAACAATTTTCATTCTTCCCAACAAGATCGACACCTTCTTCGTCTTTCTCAAAAGAAGATATTCATCATGTTGACAATTATTTGAGTGAAGCAAATTTTGGATCATCTCAATCTAACAGAATTTATCAATTATATAACGGAAATCTTGATATCAACAGTGCATTTGCTTCTGTTCAATATTCACTTACTGAAAGATTAAGTGTAATTTTGGGTGCTAGATTCGAACAATTAACGCAGAATGTTTTTTACGTTACAACAACTGTTCTTGACGGAGAAGACTCTAACTATTCAAAATTTAATATTTTACCGAGTTTAATTTCGAAATATACTTTGAATGAGAAACAAAACTTAAAGTTCTCTGCCAGCAAAACGTATACTCTTCCTCAATTTAAAGAAAAAGTGCCAATTCTTTTCGAAGATGTAGCACAAGCTTATGATGGAAATCCAGATTTATATCCTTCTACTAACTATAATTTTGACTTAGGATGGGAGCTTTTCCCAAAATCGGGAGAATTAGTTTCTGTAACGGCATTTGGAAAAATCATTCAGAACCCGATAAATGAAATGTTCCTTAATTCTTCTTCTAATGATATTACTTATGCAAACACAGGAGAAAAAGCAACTGTAGCTGGAGTTGAATTAGAAATTAGAAAAGAACTTTTTGAAACTACACACGGTGACAATTTAAAAAGAAAACTTTCATTTGATGCAAACGGATCTTACCTGTATACTAATCAGGATTTAAGTAATGAAAAAGTAAATAAGGAAAACAAGTTTGGATCTAACTTCACTTTCACAGAAAGTAAATTAACAGGTGCTTCTAATTTTCTTGCCAATGCCAACCTTTCATTCTTAAATGAATTTAGAGAAGACCAAGACATAACTGCAACATTGTCTTATTCTTATTTTTCAGATAAGTTAGCGGTAATAGGAACTTCAAGAGTTGGAGACATGGTTGATAAAGCAGTAAACAAACTAGATTTTATCGCTAATACAAGTTTAACTAAAAGCTTAAAATTAGGTCTTATTTACAACAACATTTTGAACCCAACTTTCAAACGTGTACAAGAACAAGGTAAAGTACCAGGAAAAGAAGCTGTTGGTGATGTTACTGTTACATCATACAAAGCAGGTTCAGATCTTAGACTTACTTTAAACTACACATTCTAAGAACACATATATAAAAATTCAAGAAAGGTGATTAGCTAATACTAATCACCTTTTTTAATTACATACTGCAATGTAAATTTTACATTAAGCAAAATTCTGTTTGACACTATATCCTTAATAGATTATTAATACGGTCTTAACTCAGTAAAAACATATGTTCTTTTACTTTGCCTCAATAAAATAAAACAATAAAAACACAACAAAAATGAAAAAAAGTTTATTTGCAATGGCTGCAATATTAGGACTTGCTTTAACAAGCTGTAGTTCTGATGATAACAACAACGAGGGTAGCAAAAGTACATTCGTTTTAAAAGTTGATGATTTAAAAGGAGAAATTAAAGACGGTGTTGTTACTTTAGATCCAACTCAAACTTACACATTAACTGGAGGTTTAGTTGTTAAAGGCGGAGCAACTTTAGTAATTCCTGCTGGAACAGTAATCAAAAGTTCGGCTACTGTAGATCCTACTGCTTTATATATCGCTGTAGAAAGAAATGCTAAAATCAACGTTAACGGTACTGCTGCTAAACCAGTAGTTATGACATCTGGAAAAGCAACTCCAGCTCAAAGTGACTGGGGTGGATTAATCATAGCTGGTAACGCTAAAGTAAATACTGGAGATAACGGTACTTCTGAAGTAGGTGGTTTAAGCTACGGAGGGACTGATAATGCAGATTCTTCTGGAAACATTAACTTCTTGAAAATTTCTTACACAGGTTCTAAATTCTCTGCTACTAAAGAGTATAACGGTGTATCTTTTTTCGGAGTAGGTTCTGGAACTGTAGTTTCTGACATCTATGCTTTTGAAAGTGGTGATGACGGTATTGAATTCTTTGGTGGAGCTGTAAATGCTTCAAACCTTACAATCATAAACTCTTATGATGATTCATTAGATTTTGCTGACGGATGGCAAGGTACTGCAACAAACGTTTACATCAAAGGTGTTACTAAAGCGGGTGTTGAAGGATCTAACAACGAAAAAGATCCAAGTGGAGCTCTTCCAATGACAAATGCTAAAATCGTCAACATCTCTATCATTAAAGGTGGTACTACTTTTACTGCTGACGAAAAAACAATCAACTACAAAGAAGGTGGTGGAAAACAAGCTTACACAAACTTATATGTTGGTAGCGATATGCCTGCAGCTCTTGCTAAATTAGCTACTGATGCTGGTGCAGTTGCAAACATGGCTGCTGGTAACTTTACAATTACAAACTATACTTTTGGAGCTCAAATTACAGACGTAACTGGTCCTAAATTATCTGGAACAACTACTGGTGCTCTTGGTGCTGGTGCTGGTGCTGAGTTACCAACTTGGGCTAGCTGGACTAAATAATTAATAGTTCAAAATAAATAAAAAAGCTGTCTGGACTTTTTCAGACAGCTTTTTCATTTTTATCTATTTTTTTTAAATAAGCACTATACTCTTAATATAAAGTTTTAAAAGAAAGTCGCTAATAACTTCGAACACATAATGTTAAAAACATCCTAAATATTTAGGATGTTTTTTTTTGGCGTAATTTTTGTAATTTTTTTTGTATATTTACAATATCCAAATACACGCGATGGCAAAAAACTACTTTTATATTACTTTCTTATTGGCATTTTTCTTTACTGTAAGCGTCTCAGCGCAGGACAGCAAGCAATTACCAAAACCTCAGGAATCTACTTCTATTGAGGGTCTTAGCTTGTACCCTAATCCCGTTACAAGCGGAAAAGTTTATATATCATCTAAAAACGATTTAGAAAAAGAGGTTATTGTATTTGATATCCTAGGAAAAAAAGTACTTCAGGCACATTTGTACTCCAAAGAACTAAATGTCTCAGAATTACCACCAGGCGTTTATATCATAAAAATAAGCGAACAAAATGCATCGACAACTCGAAAACTCATTATACGATAAAAGCTCCTTTGGAGCTTTTTTTAGTTTTCAGTCTCGGTTTTCAGTTTTCAGTTCAAACTTTGCGGAATATTTGAACTGAGACTGAGACTGAAAACTCAGAACTGAAAACCGAGACTGAAAACTCAGAGCGAAAACTGAGACTGAAAACTGAGACTGAAAACTGAGACCGAAAACCGAGACTGAAAACTGAGACTGAAAACTAAAAAAAAGTATCTTTGCAAAAAAAAGTTTTGATTACAGCCAGCGATATATTTACCATTTCGAGTCAGAAACAATTTGAAAAAATAGCACTAAAAGTGTTTCGTTTTCAACACGAGAACAACAAAGTCTATCGCGATTTTTGTAATTTTTTAAACGTCAATCCGCAGCAGGTGAAATCACTGCAGCAAATTCCTTTTTTACCTATTCAATTTTTCAAAAGTCACGATGTAGTTTCAAATTCAGAACCTGCTCAAGTAACTTTTACCAGCAGCGGTACTACAGGAATGATTACCAGCAGACATTTAGTGACCGATGTTTCTCTATATGAGGAAAGTTACCGAAAAGGATTTTCTCAGTTTTATGGCAATATCGAAGATTACGTTGTTTTAGCCCTTTTGCCGTCTTATTTAG
>NZ_CAMLIX010000184.1 GCF_946479975.1 uncultured Flavobacterium sp. | reverse complement strand
TTTTATTTCAGACTGCTTTTTTTTGATCATCGAAATTGCTGCGGTAATCATTAGTACAGAAAAGATGATCATGATTAGAAAATCTTTTGAGACATTGTAAGAGGCTACACAAAATAAGGTTTTGGCAATTTGAGGAAATATCACCTCACGAATTATCAGAATAGAAATAACCGACGGAACAGCAAAATACAAAGCCGATTTTATTTTTAGATTTCCCATTTTGTAATGACTGTAACTGCCAAACAAAGCGGTTAAACCCACAATAAACAAAGAATAAGAAGTTGCCTGATCTGGATTTACTTTAAACAAATAAACAAGAATTGGAATCGTCAATATCGATCCGCCTCCGCCAATTAAGCCAAGAGTGATTCCGATAATGATTGAAGCAAAAAAGCCAAAATATTCCATTGCATTTGTTTTGATGCAAAGTTGCTTCGGAAATTAGGATTCTACAGTAACATTTATCACAGAAGAGTTTTTTTTCGCCACGAATTCACGAATTTTTTTTGATAATGATTGAAAAAAAATTAGTGAAATTTAAGACAATAAAAGTAAATATGAAAATTCGTGAATTCGTGGCGAAATTTTTTTATTTCAATAATTCAATTTGGTTTCGGTTGAGTTTGACCAGACCTCTTTGTTCCATTTTTTTTAAAAGTCGAGAAACCACTTCGCGAGAAGTGTTTAATTCGGTTGCTATTTCTTGGTGAGAGAGATTTACTTCAGAACAACCGCAGGCGTCGGAATGTCTTTTTAAATAAAATTCTAAACGCTCGTCCATAGAACGAAAAGCTATGTTATCGACAACTTCAAGCACTTCTTCAAAACGGCTTCTGTAGGTTTCAATTACAAATTCGTACCATGATCTGTGCTCCATCATCCATTTGTCCATCAATTGCAACGGAATCATCATTACCGAAACATCTTCTACAACTTTTGCCATAATTTGGCTTTTTTCACTCTTAGCCGTACAAATCATCGAAATAGCGCAGGCTTGACCTGGCTGGAGATAATACATTAAAAATTCGCCGCCATCTTCGCCTTGACGATAAATTTTAATTTTCCCTTTGGTAATTAAAGCTGTGTTTTTAATGTATTGTCCCATTCGCATTAAAATAGTTCCTGCTTTAAAATCCTGCAGGCTTCCGTTTTCTTCGATGGTTGCAATAAGTTCGTTGGAGAAATTAGGAAAGATGGTTTTTAATGAATGTTGCATTTGGTAGTTTTTTTATCTCAAATTAAACTAATTTGCACTAATTAATTGGTGTAAGTTGGTTTAATTGTTGGCGAATATATTTATCAAAATCGAATTAAAAATTGTAATTGTTTGCAAAGATAATAGTTTGAATTGGTATTAATTGTCAGAATAGTAGATTTAAGTTGTATTTTGTGAAAATGAAAAAATCCTATTTTCTACCGATTTTGTAGACTGAATTTTTAAAAATAGTAAGTAAATTTGTAAATCACTGATTATAATAGTTTCTCTAAAACGTTTTCTGAGAATAATAATCGAAATCGCATTTGGTACGTTTTTTATAAATAGAAACGTCGTAATTTTACAAAAACACATTTTATTATGAATTTATCACAAGAAGATTGGGTTGCTCAGTTAAACGCTGACGAAAATGCAGTTATACTTGACGTAAGAACTGCAGACGAATTTAATGACGGCTACATTGAGAATGCTTTAAACATTGACATCAATAAAGGGCAGGGGTTTATTTACGAAATCGAAGAATTAGACAAAAATAAAAACTATTACGTATACTGTCGTTCTGGAGCTAGAAGCGCAAAAGCGTGCCAGGTTATGAACGAACTAGGTATCGAAAATGCCTATAATCTGCTTGGCGGGATCCTGGATTGGGAAGGCGAAACAGTACAACCATAAAAGAAGAAGAGGCATACAAAAGCCTCTTTTTTATTTAGAAAATAGAATTACCAGACCATTAAATAACCAAACTATGAGCTTTATACCAGAAGAATATCAGATTAAAACGCTGATAAATCAAGATACTTATCTTGTAAATGGAGAATTGAAACAATGGACAGGACAAACCACACCTGTGTTTTCTACTATTTCTTCAACAGAAAAATATACGCCGACTTTATTAGGATCTATCCCTTTTATGGGAGAAAAAGAAGCAGCAGAGGTTGTTGAAGCTGCAACCAATGCATACGATATGGGGCAAGGTTTATGGCCAACCATGAAAGTTGCCGATCGTATTAAAAGCATGGAAAATTTTGTGAAACAAATGAAGGAAACCCGCGAAGAAGTAGTTAAGCTTTTGATGTGGGAAATTGGAAAAAACCTTGGAGATTCGCAAAAAGAGTTCGACAGAACTGTCGAATATATTCAGGATACTATTGACAGTTACAAAGAATTAAACGGACGCAGTTCTCACTTTGAAAAAGTTCAAGGTGTAAACGCAATGATTCGCCGCGGACCGCTGGGTGTTGTGTTATGTCTTGGCCCTTACAATTACCCGCTTAATGAAACTTTTTCATTATTGATTCCAGCTTTGATTATGGGAAATACCGTAATCTTCAAACCTGCTAAACATGGTGTTTTATGTATTTCGCCATTGTTAGAAGCTTTCAGAAGCAGTTTTCCAAAAGGAGTAATCAATATTGTTTACGGAAGAGGTCGCGAAATTGCTTCTCCGATTATGAAATCTGGAAACATTGATGTTTTGGCATTAATTGGAAACAGTAAATCGGCGATTGCTTTACAAGATCAGCATCCAAATAAAAATAGACTTCGTTTGATTTTAGGTTTAGAAGCTAAAAACCCAGCAATAATTCTTCCAGATGCCGATTTAGATTTGGCTATTCAGGAATGTATTACAGGAAGTTTATCTTTTAACGGTCAGCGTTGTACAGCTTTAAAAGTATTGTATGTTCACGAATCTATTACAGAAGAATTCAATAGACGTTTTGCAGAAAAAGTAGACGGTCTAGTTTTTGGAAATCCGTGGGAAAAAGGAGTTTCTTTAACACCGCTTCCAGAATCAGAAAAACCAGCTTATATTCAAGGTTTAATTGATGATGCCACTTCTAAAGGAGCAAAAATCATCAATGAAAAAGGAGGAAAACATACAGATAATTATATTTTTCCAGCAGTTTTATATCCAGTAAATAAAGAAATGCGTGTGTATCACGAAGAACAATTTGGACCAGTTGTTCCAGTTCTTTCATTCAAAGATATTAAAGAACCTTTGAAAGATATGGCAGAATCAAATTACGGACAACAAGTAAGTTTGTTTGGAAAAGATATTAAAACTTTGGCTCCGCTTATAGATGCTTTGGTGAACTTAGTTTGCAGAGTAAACCTCAACAGTTCTTGCCAAAGAGGGCCAGACGCTTTTCCTTTTACAGGAAGAAAAGATTCTGCAGTAGGAACTTTGAGTATTCCAGATGCTTTGCGTTCTTTCTCAATTCGTACGTTTGTAGCTTCAAAAGATATCGATTATAATAATGAGATTCTGCAGGAATTGCTTAACAGCAAAGAATCGAATTTTATTAATACCGATTATATTTTGTAGTCATCAAGGTTATATATTAATTGTAGATGCCGTCTGTTGCTTTATGTGATAGACGGTTTTTTCTTTTTTAAAGTTGCTGAGGTTCTAAGTTACTAAGATTCTAAGCTTTTTTTTCAGGTACAAAGGTACAAAGGGACTGAGTGACAAAGTTTCTGAGGTTCTGAGTTTTTTGTTTAGGTTAAAAGTGGAAGTTAGATATTTTCCCATAAACGATAAACCATAACGATAAACCATAAACCAAAAACTATAAACCATAAACCAAAAACTATAAACTATAAACTATAAACCAAAAACCATAAACTACCAACCAAAAACCATTAACCATCAACAATTAACAATTAATAACTAAATTTGTAACATTCGTAAATAAAAATCCACTAATACATTATCAAAAACTAATTTAAATACCTAAGATTTACTTATGAAAAAGAAAATATTGCAATTTGCAGTACTAGCATTTGTTCTTTTTACCTCAAATATCTTTGCTCAAGAGCTTTATATGCCAAGAAATATAAAGGAAGCTTACGCAAACGGAACGCGTTCTAAAGACGGAAAGCCAGGAAAAAACTACTGGCAGAATCATGGAAAATATAACATGGAAATTGCGGTTGATCCTGCTACGAAAATAGTGAGCGGAACAGAAACCATTATTTACGAAAACAACAGTAAAGATACCTTACGAAATCTTGTTATTCGTTTTGTAAACAATCTTCACAAACCTTCTTCGCCCCGCGGAAGTGAAGTAAGCGATGAGTTTCTAAGTAACGGATTAACGATTACGTCATTAAAAATAGAAAATGAAGTCTACAAAGAAGATGCAAGAAATTGGGGAACTGTTGGAAATGTAAAACTAAAAAAAGCAATTCCGCCACATTCTAAAACTACACTAAACATTCAGTGGAACTATCCTTTATCTAAAGAAAGCGGAAGAGAAGGACAAATTGACGAAACTACATTTTTTGTAGCCTACAGTTATCCTCGAGTTTCAGTTTTTGATGATTATAATGGCTGGGATAGATTACGCCATACTGATCGTCAGGAATTTTATAATGATTTTAATGACTATGTTTTTTCGGTAAAAGCACCAAAAAATTACATTGTCTATGCAACTGGAGATTTGCTAAATCCTGATGAAGTTTTACAGCCGGAGTTTGCAGCTCGTTTAAAAAAATCATACACAACAGATGAAATTCTGCATATCGCCAACGAACAGGAAATGAAAAGTGGCATCGTTACCAAACAATACGATTGGAATGTTTGGAAATTTGAAGCTAAAAACATTTCAGATGTAACATTTGGTTTAAGTGATCATTATTTATGGGACGCGAGCAGTGTTATCGTAGATAAGAAAACAAATCGCCGTGCGAGTGTTCAAGCTGCATACGATATCAATGGAACTGATTTTGTAAATTCAGTAAAAAACAATCAATTTGCTTTGGATTGGTTTTCTAACAATTGGCCTGGAATTCCGTATCCATTTTCAAAAATGACGGCTTTTCAAGGTTTTGCAGATATGGAATATCCAATGATGTGCAACGATTCGCAAATGGGTGATCCTGTTTTTGCGCAATTGGTTCAAGATCATGAAGTAGCTCATACTTATTTTCCTTTTTATATGGGAATCAACGAAACACGCTACGCTTTTATGGACGAAGGCTGGGCAACAACTTTTGAATATTTAATTGGAATTGCAGAAAAAGGTAAAGAAGCGGCAGATAAATTCTATCAAGAATTTAGAGTAAAAAATTATATAAACGATCGTTCTACAGAAGAAGATCAGCCTATTATAACTATGTCTACGCAAGTTTCAGGACCGGGCTACGGAAATAACTCATACGGAAAAGCTTCTCTTTCTTATTTGGCTTTAAAAGATATGTTAGGTGACGAATTATTTAAAAAAGCCTTACACGATTATATGGACACATGGAACGGTAAGCATCCAATTCCGTGGGATTATTTTAATTCGTTTAATGCATCGGCAGGAAAAAATCTAAATTGGTTTTTCAATAATTGGTTCTTTACAAACGGCTATTTAGACATTGCAGTAAAAAATGTTTCTGCTGATAATAAAGTTATTACAGTAGATAATATTGGAGGTTTCGCAATACCTTTTGATGTTATAATCACATATGCAGACAATTCAAAAGCAACGCTGCATCAGTCACCTGCAATTTGGGAAAAGAATCAAAAAACAGCCAAAATTGTTTTAAAAAGCGCTAAAAAAATTAAGCAAGTTGAACTAGATGGAGGAATTTTTATGGATGCAACTCCAAAAAACAACAGTTGGTTAGTTAAATAATTGCTTTAATCTTACAAAAAATCTTAAAGAGGCTTCTTGCATAATAGTAAGAAGCCTCTTTCTTTTAATTTTTTGTAAATAAATTTAAAATAAATTAAAAAGTAGGAAGTTTAGTTAAAAAAAAACTACGTTTGCAGGTAATAATTTAATATTTAATTAATGAAAAAGACACTGCCCCTAATTGTTTTTTTGATTACTCTTCAAATTTTCGCCCAAGGTGATCAAAAAACTACATTTCAAAAATGCAAATACGAATTAGCTGTTTCCTACTATAAAAAAGCTGATTTTGTTAAAGCTATCGATTTATTTTCTTTAGCCGCAAAAATTAAACCTGAGAACGAAATTGGTCAGGAATCTATTAAAAAAGTAGATACACTTCGTGAAGTCTTACGCAAAGAGATCTTAGATCATGCAGTAGGAGTCTGGAAAAAATCTGGAACGGAGCCCGTTTGGTCGACAGCAGCCAATAACAATCTTTCTAATTTGGATGAATTTGTTGAAATTACAGAAAATGAAATTTTGTTTTACGAAGTTGATAAAAAGACAAAAGAAAAGAAAAACATAAAAAAAGAGAGCTTAGTTTACAACGATAAAAGTGCAGTGTCCTTATTTTCTGAAATTATACTTTCTGATGGAACAATATGGAATTGCAGTTTAAACGAAAAAGCAAATGTCTTACACGTTATCAACGTTGCTATTCAAACCGAAGATGGCATACAGAAAATTAACAATGATAATTTAGAATCGTATTACGTTAAAATATAAATGAAAAAGGGAATCACTGATTCCCTTTTTTTATGTCTTCATGTTAATGAGAATTTAAATCTGAAGAAAAGATTGCTTTCAATTTCTTTGAACGATTTGTCTGGTTTAATTTTTTGTAATTTTTAAATTGATCAACTTAGTTATTATTTGAAGTTTTATTTTTTCCCCATAAATGCATTACTTTTGAATCACTTCAAAAAATAAATTACAATGGAAATTAAACCGATCTCAGCATCAGATACTTGGAAAATTCGACACGAAGTAATGTGGCCAGACCAGCCATTTGAATTTGTTCAGCTTCAAGAAGATGATTTTGGACTACATTTCGGTGTTTTTGTAGAGAATCAATTAGTCTCAATAGTTTCTTGTTTTGTGGCAGGAGAGGAGATGCAGTTTCGAAAATTAGCGACCTTAAACTCTTTTCAAGGCCGCGGAATCGCATCGGCTTTATTAGCTCATATTTTTGAAGTTGCAAAACAAAAAGAAATTAAAAAAATCTGGTGCAATTCCAGAAAAGAAAAAGCAGATTTCTACCAAAAATTTGGAATGAAAGTTATTGGAGATACTTTTACAAAAGCAGGACAAGAATTTGTAATCATGGAAGTTTTTGTTTAAGTAATTGTTATTTAGTTGTTTACATGTTTGTGAGTTTTAAATTATAAGTTTTTGCATTTATTTTAAACTGAAAACGTTTTCGTTTGCGATTACATGTTAAGACTTTCTTATTTTATTTTTTTTATTCCAATCTTTTATTACTTTCGCACCCAAATGAGAAAGTTAATAGTATTTTTAGTATTCATGAATATGCTTCTGCTAGGCGGAGGCCAATATCTTAATGCTAATACTTTTGGCTTACCTCAACACCACAATCTTGAAAAGAAACATCGAGTTAAATTCACTAATCAAGATCGTGGATCTTCGACTATTGAAGATGCTGCCGATATGGATCTTGAAGAAGATCTTCTAGGAAACGATGATGTTGATGGACTTACGAATAAATATTTTGCAGCTTCTCACAGCTTCATAGAACACTTGTATCTGACACTTTCAGATCAATTTGCTGCAAATGATACCAATCGTTTTAAAATTACTACGCCTTTCTTAGGCTATTCAAATCCTTTGTACATTACTCAACGAGTATTAAGAATTTGATTTTAAAGTATACATCGGTTGCCTAAGTTGCGATCCTGCATATCTTGTTGATGTATATTTTTTTTCTTACTTCTGCTTATATGACAATTAAGGTCAGACCAACGCTTCCTGATGTTTTATTCCATCTTTAAGGAATCTTTGTATTCCAAGCATTCAATCGCTTAATTTCCATTTAGAAAAATCATGAAAAAAATCATCTTGTTCGCAGGCTTTATGGCTGCGGTGTGCTTAACCAGTTGTACACAAAAAAAAGAAGAAAAAGAAGAAGCGGAAAAGTTCACTGTAACGAATCCCGTAAAAATTGACACTTCGTTTACGAAGGAATACGTTTCGCAGATTAAATCTGTTAGAAACATCGAAATCCGTGCCCAGGAAAAAGGGTTTTTACAAAATATTTATGTTGATGAAGGACAGTTTGTAAAAAAAGGACAACTGTTGTTCAAAATTATGCCAAACATGTATCAGTCTGAATTATTAAAAGCTCAGGCAGAACAAAAATCGGTAGAAATCGAATTGCAAAATTCAAAACTTTTGGCTGATAAAAATATCGTTTCTAAAAACGAATTAAGTTCGGCTCAAGCAAAATTGCAGTCTGCAAAGGCAGAAGTGGCATTGGCAAAACTACATTTATCATTCACAGAAATTAGAGCTCCATTTGACGGAACAATTGATAGAATTCCTTTAAAACTAGGAAGTTTAATTGACGAAGGAGAATTATTGACAAGTCTTTCAGACAACAGTCAGATGTTTGCTTATTTCAATGTTTCAGAACCAGAATACATTAGTTATGAAACCAATGTAAAGGATCGCGCAGATAGTAAGGTGAATTTAGTTTTGGCTAACGGAGATATTTTCAAAGAAAAAGGAAATGTTGAAGTTATAGAAAGTGAATTCAATAATGAAACTGGAAACATTTCTTTTAGAGCAAGGTTCCCAAACTCTGGAAAACTACTTAGAAACGGAGAAACTGGACAAGTTCAGATGAACGTTCCATTAAAAAATGCTATTGTAATTCCGCAGAAAGCAACTTACGAAATTCAAGATAAAAAATATGTTTTTGTTGTTGATAAAAATGATAAAGTAAGCTCTAGAGAAATCACGATTACAGGTGAAATTCCTGATTTGTATGTGATCAAAACCGGTCTGAACGAAAATGACAAAATCTTAGTTGAAGGCGTTCAGAAGGTAAAAGAAAATGATAAAATTAAATACGAATTTGTATCTCCTAACAAGGTAATTAATAACCTGCGCTTAAAAGCAGAATAAATTAAGTGTTCAGTCGCAGTTTTTAGTATTCAGTCATTCTTCTGAATTGCAAAAAAAATGTATTGGCTAGTATTGATTTCATTTAGTTTAATCATTTAAAAAATATAAAAATGTTTAATAAATTTATTCAAAGACCTGTTCTGTCGATAGTAATATCGTTGATAATTGTCTTTTTAGGGGTTTTGTCTGTATTGAATTTACCAATTACGCAATTCCCAACGATTTCGCCTCCAATGGTGAATGTTACCGCAGATTATCCTGGATCTAACGGTGAATTGATGATTAAGGCCGTTGTTATTCCGTTGGAAAGAGCCTTAAATGGTGTTCCTGGAATGAAATATATGGCTTCTGATGCAGGTAATGATGGAGAAGCTACAATTAAAGTGGTTTTCAACTTAGGAACAGATCCTAATCAGGCCGCTATTAACGTTCAAAACCGTGTGGCTTCGGTTACCAATAAACTTCCTCCTTTGGTAATTAGAGAGGGTATCAAAATTACGCGAGAAGTACCGAGTATGTTGATGTACGTGAATCTTTACAGTACAGACAAAAATACCGATATGAAGTTCTTGTACAACTATGCTGATATCAACGTTCTTTCTGAATTAAAAAGGGTAAATGGTATTGGTTCTGGAGATATCTTAGGAACTCGTGAATATGCAATGCGTATTTGGTTGAAACCAGATCGTATGCTGGCTTACAAAATTTCTGCTGATGAAATTATGGAAGCATTATCAAGTCAGAGTTTGGAGGCTTCTCCAGGTAAAACGGGAGAAAGTTCTGGTAAGCGTTCTCAGGCATTTGAATATGTATTGAAATATTCTGGACGTTTTACAACAAAAGAGCAATATGAAAATATTGTAGTAAAAGCAAGTCCAAACGGAGAGCTTTTGAGATTGAAAGATGTTGCAAAAGTTGAATTTGGAAGCTCGAT
>NZ_CAMLIX010000183.1 GCF_946479975.1 uncultured Flavobacterium sp. | reverse complement strand
TTGTATTTTCAACAGTTTTCAGGAAAAGAACTTCCAGCGGGAGTAGAAAAACCGACGCAGACTTTAGACTATTTTAAATCATTAAAATTCCCTTTTGCACCTGGTAATGGATAATAAATTGAGTAAATGTAACGCGGATGAAACGGATTCGCTATCGCGAAGACACGGAAAAAAACGGATTTTATTTTTAGTTGAAATTTTAAAAAAAATCTGTATCAAACAGTTTTCTCGCTAAAGCGAATCCGTGCCATCAGCGTACGAATAAAATATATTTTAAAAATTATGAGCAATAAAACAGCAATTGTAACTGGAGGAAATTCAGGTTTAGGTTTTGCAACAGCAAAAAAACTCTGTGATAACGGAATCAAAACTTACATAATCGGAAGATCAAAAGAAAAAACGGAAGATGCATGTAAGGAAATAGGAGAAAATGCTATTCCGATAATCTTCGATTTAAATAATTTGGATGGAATTCCTGCCATGATTGAAAGTATAACTCAAAACGGCGCAATTGATATTTTGGTAAACAACGCCGGAATCAATATGAAAAAAGAAATTCCAGATGTTACAGATGAAGATTTTCTTTCAATCATTCATACCAATTTGCTGAGTGTGTTTGCTGTTAGCCGTGAAGTTATAAAAAACATGAAAGCGAATGGAAGTGGAAGTATCATTAATATTAGTTCGATGGCATCACAATACGGAATTCCGAAAGTAATTGCTTATTCTGCCAGCAAAGGTGCAATCGAAGCCATGACACGTGCGATGGCGACGGAACTTGCTCCAGAAGGAATCCGTGTGAATTGCATTGCTCCAGGATTTATTAAAACAAAAATGTCATCTACAGCATTGGATAATGATCCAGAAAGAAAAAATAAAGTTTTAGGAAGAACGCCGATGGGATTTTTGGGAGAACCTTCGGATATTGCAGATGCCGTTTATTATTTCGCTTTAAGCGAATCAAAATATACTACTGGAACAGTTTTGCCAGTTGATGGTGGAAATAGTATTGGGTTTTAATTTAAAGTTGCAAAGGGACAGAGGCTCAAAGGTTCAAAGGTTTTTAAAGCCACAGATTAAAGTATTAATAAGATTAAAATTAGCTCAATCCGCAAAATCTGCGGAAAACAAAAACTTTGCATCTTAGCGCCTTTGTGGCAAAAAAAAGAAGTATGATAAAAATGCAGCAAACCATGCGTTGGTTCGGACCGAGTGACAATGTAAAACTTATCGACATTAAACAAGCAGGAGCGACTGGAATTGTAACAGCTTTGCATCAAATTCCGGTTGGTGAAATCTGGTCCGTTCCTGATATTCAGGAAAGACAGCAAATGATTAGAAATGCTGGTCTGGGATGGACGGTTGTAGAAAGTCTTCCGGTTCATGAAGAAATCAAGCGTGCTTCTGGAAATTATTTGCAATACATTGAAAATTATAAAATCAGTTTAAAGAATCTGGCCGATTGCGGTATCAAAATCATAACCTATAATTTTATGCCCATTCTGGATTGGGTGAGAACCAATCATAATTATATAAATGAAGACGGCAGCAAAGCGTTGCTATACAATCAGGATGCGTTTACTTATTTTGATGTGTTTCTTTTAAAAAGACCAAATTCAGAAAATGATTATTCTGGGGATCAAAAAGAAAAAGCTTTAGAATTTGGAAAGCAATTATCCGAAGAGGAAAAAGCATTACTGTTTAAAAATGTATTGTTAGGACTGCCGGGAAGCAAAATCAATTTTACGGCAGAACAGATTTTATCACTTTTAGATAATTATACCAATATTGATAACGAAAAGCTTAGAGAAAACCTCATTTATTTTTTATCAGAAGTAACACCAATTGCAGAACAAAATGGACAAAAATTAGCAATTCATCCAGACGATCCGCCGTTTTCGGTTTTGGGTTTGCCAAGAATTGTCTCTACAGAAGCTGATTTGAAAGCTATTTTTAGCGCCGTTACTTCAACAGTAAATGGATTGTGTTATTGCACGGGTTCATTGAGTGCAGATCCGAAAAATAATCTGGAAAAAATTATTGACGATCACGAAAACCGAATCCATTTTTTACACCTGCGAAATACCTTCCGCGAAAGCGAAACTATTTTTAGAGAATCGGAGCATTTAAATGGTGATGTTAAAATGGAAACGATTATAGAAAAATTATTACTAGTGATGAATAAAACCAAAATAAGTCTGCCTATGCGTCCTGATCATGGTTTTTTACATGCGGTCGATGAAGCAACAGAAACTTATCCTGGCTATTCACTGACTGGCAGATTGAAAGGTCTTGCGGAGTTAAGGGGTTTAGAAATGGGAATTGCTTACAAATTGAATTTGTAATAATTTTTTAGTTTTTAGACCTAAGAGGGTTTTAAAAAATAGAAATTAAGTTTGGAAAGAAGTTCTGATTTTCAATCAAAAAAAAATAACAATTTTAATATAAAAAATAATTTTTTGTAAAATATTTTTAGCTACTTTAGCATAACAGAACGGAACAGAACAGTATGCCAAAAGAAGAAGAAAAATTTGAGTTTATAATGAATCACGAAAGTGATATTGCGAAGTACCAGCAGTTGGTTGACGGAATCACAAATGCGATTGCGGAGAATATTTTACAAAAAGGAGATTTGCTTCCGTCTGTGAATGTGATCTGCAAAAAGTATCAGCTTTCGAGAGACACGGTTTTTAAGGCGTATTCGATTTTGAAAGAACAGAAAGTAATTGATTCTGTTCCAAATAAAGGCTATTATGTGGCAGGTGAAACGAGAAAAGTGCTTTTGGTCTTAGATACTTTTAAAGCGTATAAAGAGGTTTTGTATCATTCGGTTGTGAATAATCTGCCTGATAATGTGATTGTTGATGTACAGTTTCATCATTATAATATTGATGTTTTTAAAACGATCATTAATAATGGAATCGGGAAGTATTATAAATATGTGGTTATGAATTTTGACCACGCAGCTATTGCTCCAGCATTGTCGGCAATTTCGAATGATAAACTGCTTTTGATTGACTGGAATATTCATTCGAAAAAAAATAGTAATTACGTTTTTCAGGATTTTGGAGGAGCTTTTTATGAAGCTTTAAAAGAGGCTGTTGATTTGTTTAAAAAATATAAAAAAATAGATTTTATATATCCAGATTTCACGAATCATCCTTGGGAAACGGTGGAATATTTTAAGAAATTCTGTGCTGATTTTAGTTTTCAATATGAAATAATTAGAGATCCTAAAAAGTTCAATATCGAAAAAGGAATCGCTTATATCAGCGTAAGCGACAGGATTTTAGGGCGCTTTTTGGAGCAATGTAAAGAAAAGGATTTTGAACCTGGAAAAGATGTTGGTTTTCTTTCATACAACGAGACACCAATGAAGAAATTTATATATAAAGGAATTTCAGTTGTTTCGACTGATTTTAACGAAATAGGAACCAAAGCAGCGGCATTTATTACGCATGACGAAGAAACGAAGTGTTATGTGCCGACTAAATTAATAATAAGAGAATCATTGTAAATTATGTATTATATCGGTTATGATATTGGAAGTTCTTCTGTCAAGGCAGCCTTGGTAGAAGCGGAAACAGGCAAAAAAATCATTGTTCTGAATGAGCCTCAAAACGAAATGGAAATCCATTCGATTCACCCAGACTGGGCAGAGCAGGATCCAGAAATTTGGTGGCAGCACATTTGTACGGCAACCAAAAGAGCAATCCGCGAATCGAACATTGATGCTTCTAAAATTCAGGGAATTGGTATTTCGTACCAAATGCACGGATTGGTGATTGTGGACGCAGCAGGAACCGCATTAAGAAATTCAATTATTTGGTGCGACAGCCGTGCGGTAGAAATAGGAAACAAGGCTTTCGCCGAAATTGGAGAAGAAAAATGTATGTCGCATTTATTGAATTCGCCAGGAAATTTCACTGCTTCGAAACTGAAATGGGTTAAAGAAAATGAACCAGCGGTTTACAATAATATCTCTAAATACATGCTTCCTGGAGATTACATCGCTTTGAAATTAACAGGCGAAGTAACGACAACTAAAAATGGTTTGTCTGAAGGAATGCTTTGGGATTATAAAGAAAATAAAGTAGCAGACTGGCTTTTGGATTACTATGGAATCGATCAGTCGTTGACACCAAAAATTGTGGAAAATTTTACAAATCAAGGTGTAGTTACGGAGAAAGCGTCACGAGAATCTGGTCTTCCAGCAGGAATTCCGATTGTGTATAGAGCGGGAGATCAGCCTAATAATGCTTTGTCATTAAATGTACTTCGTCCAGGAGAAGTGGCTGCAACAGGCGGTACTTCGGGAGTTTTTTATGCAGTTACCGAGACTAATTCAGGAAAAAGCACTCGTGTAAACAACTTCGTTCATGTAAACTATACCGAATCAAATCCGAGAGTTGGAAAACTACTGAATATAAACGGAGCGGGAATTCAATACCGATGGATGCGAAACAATATTGGAAATGAGTCTTATGAAGACATGAACGAAAAAGCATCTCAGATCAATGTGGGTTCGCAAGGATTAGTTGTAATTCCGTTTGGAAATGGTGCAGAAAGAATGTTCAATAATAAAAACATTGGATCTCATATATTGAATCTGAATTTTAATATTCATACCAACGCGCATTTATTTAGAGCATCTTTAGAAGCAATTGCGTTTTCATTTGTATACGGAATGGAGTGTTTAAAGGATGACAATGCGATAATTAATGTAATTAGAGCTGGAAATGATAATTTATTCCGTTCTGAAATTTTCTCTAATACAGTTGCAACATTGATTGGACAGGAAATAGAAATTTACAACACAACCGGAGCAGTAGGAGCAGCAAGAGCCGTTGGCTTAACAGATGGGGACTTTGAAAAATTTGGTTCAGGAATTACCACAAACGATCACGTAATGACCTTTTTGCCTTTAAAAAATAAAGAGGAATACGAGACTGCTTATAAAAAATGGAAACAAGAGCTAGAATTAATATTAACAAACAAATAAAAAAATAAATAAAAATGATAGTTTTAGGAGAAAAAGAATACTACAAAGGTATTGGCCAAATTAAATTTGAAGGAAAAGAGTCTGATAATCCATTGGCATTTAAATATTACAATCCAGACCAAGTTGTAGCTGGAAAAACAATGCGTGAGCATTTTAAATTTGCAATTGCTTACTGGCATACATTCTGCGGACAAGGTAGCGACCCGTTTGGACCCGGAACTCAAAATTTTGCTTGGGACCAATCTTCAGATCCTTATCAAGCGGCAAAAGATAAAGCAGATGCTGCTTTTGAATTTATCAGTAAGATGGGATTCGATTATTTCTGTTTCCACGATTACGATTTAATTGCTGAAGGTCCAACTTTCGCAGAATCAGAAAAACGTTTGGCTTTCATTACAGATTACTTAAAAGAGAAAAAAGCAGAATCTGGAATTAAATTGCTTTGGGGAACTTCAAACTGTTTCTCGAACCCAAGATTTATGAACGGTGCTGCTACAAATCCAGATTTTAACGTTGTGGCAAGAGCTGGAGGACAAGTAAAATTGGCTTTAGATGCTACAATCGCTTTAGGTGGAGAAAACTACGTATTCTGGGGTGGTAGAGAAGGTTATATGTCTTTACTAAACACAGATATGGGAAGAGAATTAGACCATATGGCGCAATTTTTGGCAATGTCTAGAGACTACGCAAGAGCACAAGGTTTTAAAGGGACTTTCTTTATCGAACCAAAACCAATGGAGCCTTCTAAACACCAATACGATTTTGACTCTGCAACTGCAATTGGTTTCTTGAAACAATACGGTTTAGATAAAGATTTCAAAATCAACATTGAGGTAAACCACGCTACTTTGGCGCAACACACTTTCCAACATGAAATTGAAGTTGCTGCAAAAGCAGGAATGTTAGGAAGTATCGATGCGAACAGAGGAGATTACCAAAACGGATGGGATACAGACCAGTTTCCAAATAACATTCAAGAAACTACAGAAGCTATGTTGGTTTTCTTAAAAGCTGGCGGACTACAAGGTGGTGGAGTTAACTTTGATGCTAAAATCAGAAGAAATTCTACAGATTTAGAAGATGTTTTCTTAGCACACATTGGCGGAGCAGATACTTTTGCAAGAGCTTTATTGACTGCAGATAAAATTATCACGTCTTCTCCTTACGAAAAATTAAGAACAGAAAGATACAGTTCATTTGATTCTGGAAAAGGTAAAGATTTTGCTGATGGAAAATTAGGTTTGAAAGATCTTTACACTATCGCTCACGAAAATGGAGAATTAAACCTTCAAAGCGGTAAACAAGAATTGTTTGAAAACATCATTAACCAATACATTTAATTGGTAAGATTTTAAAACATAATAAACCTAACAGGTTTTTATTCCGAGGCTTCGGGACTGTTAGGTTCTAAAAAAAAATAGAATCTAGAATGTGTATTGAGATAATGACTTGATTTTTTTAAATCGGTATTAGAAATAAATAGATTTAAGGTTTAGTTACTATTTATCGATAATTTGAAAAGGAAAATAAAGTCAGTTTGATAAAAATTATTAAGGAATTATTTTTTTTATTAAAGGTTTTTTGAAGAGCAGAATCGATCGAGATGCACATTTTACAAAAATGTACAGAGAACTTTGTCAAAGTCTAAAACTTTGACAAAGTTTTTTTTACGCAAAATATTATCAACTAAAAACCAAAAAACATGAAATTTTTTATTGACACAGCCAATCTTCAGGATATTGAAGAAGCGCAAGCAATGGGCGTTTTAGACGGCGTTACCACCAATCCGTCTTTAATGGCAAAAGAAGGAATTACCGGAAAAGAAAATATCTTAAAGCATTATCTTGATATTTGTAATATCGTTAATGGAGATGTTTCTGCAGAGGTAATTTCGACCGAATATGATGGAATGATCATAGAAGGAGAAGAGCTTGCAGCTTTGCATCCGCAGATTGTGGTAAAATTACCAATGATTGGCGATGGAGTAAAAGCTTGTAAATATTTTTCTTCTAAAGGAATTCGTACCAATGTAACCTTAGTTTTTTCAGCTGGTCAGGCTTTATTGGCGGCTAAAGCAGGAGCGACGTATGTTTCTCCATTTCTAGGAAGATTAGATGATGTTTCTACAGACGGAATGCATTTAATTGCTGAAATTAGAGAGATCTACGATAATTACAATTACCAAACTCAAATATTATCAGCATCTGTGCGCCATACCATGCATATTGTAAATTGTGCAAAAGTAGGTTCAGATGTTATGACAGGACCGCTTTCTGCAATAAAAGGATTATTGAAACATCCTTTGACTGATATTGGTTTAAAACAATTTGTTGAAGATGCTAAAAAGATGAATTTATAATGTCACTTTTTTAGAGATATCCTAAAAACTCCTTTATGCCGTAAAGGAGTTTTTTTTGAAAATTAGTATAAAAAATAAGCCGTTTAGTTTAGTCTGATTTTCTTTTTAGCAGAAAACAAAACAAACAAAACACTTCTTACTTTTTCTTCCAATGAAGAACGAAGTATAGAAAAAGCCTTAGTAATTTGAGCTTCAACAGTTTTTATGGAAACATCTAAGTGTTCTGCAATTTCGATATTGGTCAAACCCTCTTTTTTACTGAGAATAAAAACTTCTTTGCATTTTGGCGGCAGATTCTGAATTTCTTTATTTACGGCGTTTAAAATTCTCTGAAAAGCTTCAGAATCTTCTTCTTGTACAATTCCGTTTAAGGCATCATAATATGATTTTTCAAGAGAAAACAAAGATTGATTTTTTCGGTACAAATCGATAAATTCATTGTAAACCAATTTATAAAGAAAGCTTTTTATAGCGTGATCAGATTTTAATCTTGTTCGTTGTTCCCAAACCTTTATAAAAACGTTTTGCACAATATCTTCTGCACTGTAAACATTCTTAACCAGACTGTTAGCGTAAACACAAAGTTTATGATGATATGCATCGATGAGATAGGTATAAGCGCTTTCGTCTCCATTTCTTAGAGATTCAATTAATGTGGTATTATCGCTGTAATCATCGATCTTCATAAAAACAAATATATTAATTTATACCTTTTTTCATCCAAAAGCGCCTTGATTTTCTAAAAAACGGGCACTTTTTTTATTTTCTATTTGAAATTTATTACAAATAAAAACGCGAAAAAATGCAAAGATAAAAACATTTACTATTTTACATCTATAGAATTAGTAGAATTTATTGAAAGAAAAAACTTGTCAAAAATAAAAAATACAACAAAATGAAAAAAACTTTATCAAATTGTTAGGGTTTTGTTTTTTGGCTTCGTAATAATATTAAAAATGACCCAAATGACAGCGAAAAAATCAGAGCGATTAATCGTTAAATTTATCACAAATCAAGCTACTACAACTGAAATTGAAGAGCTGACAGAGTGGTTAAAACAAGAAGAGAATCAGATTGTATTTAAGGATTTTGTAAAAACCAATTATGCAATAGATACTTCATTGAACACTTTTGATTCTACTGAAGTGAAAAAACAACTTACGGAAAGAATTAGAAAAGAAAACAATGTTTTTTATAAAAGAAGATTTTCATCATATTATAAATATGCGGCTATTTTGATTGTAGCCTTAGGAGGTTTTTATTTCTACAAAAATGCTGGCGCATCAAATTCAAAACAAAATGTGGTGATGCCGCGGGAAGATGAAATTGTTTTACAGCTTGGAAATGAATCGCAAAATCTTGATCCAAATGATGCTAGGAATATTACCGACAAAGATGGAAATGTAATTGGAAGGCAGGAAAAAGACAGATTGGTTTACACCAAAGCGTATGCTGAAGGAACATTGGTTTACAACACGATTCGAATTCCGTACGGTAAAAAGTTTGAAGTACAATTGTCTGACGGAACTCTGGTACATTTAAATGCCGGTACCTCATTGCGCTATCCTGTACAGTTTGTAAAAAGTCAAAACCGACAAGTATATCTTTTGGGAGAAGCTTATTTTGAAGTAGAAAAAGATAAAGAACATCCTTTTAATGTAAACACGCAGAATGTCAATATTGAGGTTTTGGGAACTAAGTTTAATGTAGACACGTATAGTGAAAATACAAGTACAGATGTAGTTCTGGTTGAAGGGAAAGTGTCACTTTATAAAGATCAGAAAACAAAAGAAAATCAGGTGTATTTAAAACCTGGAGAAAAAGGTTCAAATGAAAAAGGACAGTCCTCAATTACAAAAGAGCAGGTTAATACAGAATATTATACGGCTTGGGTAAAAGGAAGTATGGTTTTTAAAAATGCATCGTTTGATGAAATTATTAGAAAACTAGAACGTCAGTATAACGTAACTTTTATTAACAGAAATAAAATGTTAGGAAAAGAAATTTTCAACGCCCGTTTTGATAATGAACCTATTGAAGTGGTTTTGAAATATTTCAGCGACAGTTACGCCATAGATTATAGTATTGACAAGGATAAAATCACGATCAAATAAATAATTGTCTATTAAAAATTTAATATCGACGGACATCGAGCATGTCTAAAATTAGAAATCTAAAATCAAAAATAAATAAACGCCTATGTAACAAAATCCAAAAATCAAAAGGATCGTTATAAAAAAACCGGAAAATGCGCCAACATTTCCCGGTAGAGTATATGCGGTCAGTTAATTAACCAACCAACATTAAAAAACATTTTAAAAGTATGAAAAAACTCTTGAACAGAATCAGGTTTGATAAGCCTTTTTTGAAATTTGATTTGAAAATGAAATTGACCACATTATTTCTCCTAACTGCCTTGACCGTAATGCATGCCGGAACTAGTTATTCTCAAAAATCTAAGATTTCTTTCAATGTCAGCAATATGACTGTTGCAAAAGTCATTGAAAGACTAGAATATACTACAGATTATAGATTTGTTTACAATGTAAGATCTGTCGATTTAAACAGAGTAATCGACGTAAATGCAAATGAAGCTTCAATTGAAGTGATTTTGAATACAATTTTTAATAATACCAGTACCGATTTTAAAGTTTCTGGCAGTCATATTATTTTGATGCCTAAAAAAATCTCTCCAGATAAACCAGAAGAAAAGAAACCGGTGGCAGATTTTATCGTAAAAGGTAGAGTTACCGATGCAAAAGGAATGCCT
>NZ_CAMLIX010000182.1 GCF_946479975.1 uncultured Flavobacterium sp. | reverse complement strand
CTTTTTTAATTTCTGTTTCCGAAACGCCCATTTGTTTTTCTATCAACTCTTTTTGCAGAAGCATCAATTTATCACCACGAATTCCTGGTCCAGCAAGTAAAACGATAAAATTAACATCTTTAGAATTTCCAGCTACAATTGGAGCAATTAACCCTCCTTCGCTGTGTCCAATCAAGCCAATTTTATTTTTATTGATTTCTTTTCTAGTTTTCAAATAATCAACTCCAGCTTGCACATCGTTTGCAAAATCCATAGTTGTCGCTTTTTTAAAATCGCCTGTAGATTGACCAAAACCACGATCATCAAAACGCAAAACAGCAATTCCATTTTTCGTTAGGTAATCTGCTAATACCAAAAAAGGCTTATGCTGTAATATTTCTTCATCTCGATTTTGAGCTCCACTACCAGAAATTAAAATTACGGCTGGAAAATTGCCTTCTTTTTTAGGCATTGATAAAGTTCCTGCCAGAGTTACTTGATTTTTTGTATTTTCAAATTTCACTTCTTCTGTGTAATAAGGAAATGGCTGTTTAGGTTCCTGAGGTCTTAAAATCTGAGCATTTCCTTTCGATAAATTAAGATCTAATGTGTGTCCGTTTTGAGTAAGTTTCCCAACAAAAACGTTGTCAGAATTAAGTTTTCCCTCGTATGAACCGCCTACAGATGCAATATCTAATTTCAATACCGAATTTTCAAAAGTTGTAGATTCAACTGGAATTCCTTTTACATTTTGATCTGGACTATCTGTTGTAGAAGTGTATCCGTTGTCTGTTTTAGTAAGATTAAAAACGATTCTTAATTGATTGTTTGGAAGTTTTAAAACACCATTCCATTGTCCTGAAATATCCTGTCCAAACGATTTTGAAAAACTAAAAATTATAAATAGTAGAAGTATTATTTTTTTCATGTTGTTGCTTTATCAGTTAAAGGTTATTTTCTTTTTTTTCTAAACTTTTAAATTTAAAATAAGAATAGATCATTGGGACAATGGCAATGGTCAAGCCGATGCCTACAAAAATTTTAGAGAAATTAAATCCTGAAAACAGCAGACCTCCCAAGATGATAACAAAACCAGCAACAAGCCATAATTTTCCAGCAAAGGCATGGGTTGCTTTCCATACTTGCTGATTTTCTAATGTCCACGGCGTGCGAATTCCTATAAAATAATTAGGCTGAATGACTTTAAAATAGTTCCCAAATATGATTAATAACACTCCGGCTCCAACATATAGCAAACCAGGATGAGAAAAAGATTGATTTTTGGATAAATAAATTAGAAACGAAGCAAGTAATGACATAAATAAAACCAAGAAAAATTTAAGCTGATAAAATTTTCTTCCCATTAATGAAATTCTTTTTTTAGGATCAATTTTAGATGCTGCAGTCATTACAACGTACATTAAAACAGGAAGCATAAAAACTAAAAACATTAAACTAAATTTATTTCCCCAATCGTCAATTTGCCCTTCGTAATTCCAATGTACCGGAATTCTTTCGGGAAGAGTTTTCCAAATTGTGGCTAAATAAATAAAAGGAATCAAAACAATTCCGATTATAGGGAGTTCTTTCTTAAATTCTAGGTTCATTTTATTATTGTTTAAAGGTTAGTATCCATTGCAAAACATCTTCCATAATGGTTGTATTTATGGAATAAATAATGAATTGCCCGTTTTTTTCAGACGTAATTAAATCGGCTCGTTTCAAAATATCCAAATGATGCGAAATACTTGGCTTAGAAATATTAAAAGCATCAGCAATCTCTCCTGCAGATAGATCTTTCTCTTTCAAAAGATCAAGAATCTCTCTTCTTGTCGCATCGTTTAGTGCTTTAAAAATATCGTTCATTACATTTATATATTTAGACAAATATCTAAATACTTTTGAAACAAACAAAAAAAAAGCAGTAATTTTTTACATTACCGCTTTTTGTATTCTATCAAATATGTTTTTTAAAACTTATGCTCGTCTTTGCTAATTACCAAAAAAGCAACCAAAGATACAAGCGCAGCAGCGACTAAATAAAAACCTACATAGCTGACGCTATATGTTTTAGCAAGCCAAATAGCAATCATTGGAGCAAACGCTGCGCCAAGAATTCCTGCCATATTGAAAGTTAACGACGCACCAGAATAACGAACGTTTGTTGGAAATAATTCAGATAAAAAAGTTCCTAAAGGTCCGTAAGTAAATCCCATTAAAGACATTCCGATACACGCAAAAATGGTAACCAAAGTTATATTTCCTTCTCTTAAGAAATACGAAAAGAAAAATCCAAAAACTGCAATAGCAACAGTTGCAATAATAAGCATTTTACGACGGCCAATTTTATCTGCCACTACAGCAGAAATTGGAATAAAAATAGCAAAAAATAATACCGAAAATAATTGAATCAATAACCCGTTTCTTTTAACGATTCCTAGATCTGAAGTTGCCCAGCTCAGCGTAAATACAGTCATTAAATAAAAAACCAAAAATGTTGTAATGGCAGCAAAAGTTCCAAAAATCAACTGATTTTTATATGATTTTACAAGTTCTAAAAACGGCACTTTAACTTCTTCCTGTTCTTTTTTAGAATTTTCGAATGAAGGCGTTTCTGTGATTTTTGTTCGAATATAAAATCCAACAATTACCAAAAATGCGCTGGCAATAAAGGGAATTCTCCAGCCATAATCCATAAAAGCTTCATTGCTCATAGAATCTGTCAACAATAAAAATGTTCCTCCGGAAAGCAGTAAACCAATTGGCGCTCCTAATTGCGGAAACATTCCGTACCAAGCACGTTTATTGGGCGGTGCATTTTCAATTGCCAGTAAAACAGCTCCTCCCCATTCTCCTCCCAAACCAACACCTTGTCCGAATCGGCAGAGCATTAATAACAAAGGCGCAGCAACACCAATACTGGCATAACTTGGCAAAAATCCGATAGTTACTGTCGAAATTCCCATTGTTAATAAAGCCGCAATAAGAGTAAATTTACGACCAATTTTATCACCATAATGTCCAAAAAAAGCAGAACCTAAAGGGCGGGATAAAAAAGCAATCGAAAAAGTAGCTAAAGATTCGAGAGTCGCCATTGTCGAATCTGCACCAGGAAAAAATAATTGTGGAAAAACCAATACCGCTGCATTGGCATAAATATAAAAATCAAAAAATTCGATTGTCGTGCCAATAAGGCTTCCAAAAAGAACATGTTTTAAGGAGTTCTTTTTATTTGGGTCATTTTTCATGGAAAATAGATATAACTTTTTTTTTGACTACAAAAATATAGTTTCATTGTTAATAATTCACTTTTGAACGAATTAGTTTCAGAACACCTTTCATTATTTAACAAATTTCATGTGTTTTCCATTTTAAAATCAAGTATTCAAATCAAATTTAAAAACTTGATTATCGGAACTTTAAAACAAAAATGAAAATATCAATTCTTAAGCAATTGTTAATAGCGTTTTTAACTGTTTATTTTCATTAAATTTACAGCTGTCAAAAATAAATTTCAAATTATGCCTACCGACTGTATCAGCTTTCAATCTTCTGGATATTTTTCTAAACTAATGCAAGATTATTTAGACCAGAAACCAGAATTAAAACCGCTGTACAACAATTTCCCAACTTTGGAAAATTTCGAAAAACAAATTGCTGAAAAAGCAACCAATTTCGATCATAAAAACAGAGAAACATTAGTTGAAACTTTGCAAAAACAATATCAAAATATTGAAGTTTCAGAGTCAACACAACACAATATTGCACTTTTAAAACTCGAAAATACTTTTACAATTACAACTGGACATCAGCTAAATTTATTCAGCGGCCCTTTGTATTTCTTATATAAAATTATTTCTACGATTAATTTAACTAAGGAATTAAAATCGAAATATCCTTCTCAAAATTTTGTTCCTGTGTATTGGATGGCAACAGAAGACCATGATTTTGAAGAGATTAATTATTTTAATTTTAAAGGAAAAAAAATTCGCTGGAATGCCGAAAGTACAGGACCAGTTGGACGACTTTCAACAAATGGATTAGACGATTTATTCGAAGTTTATTCTAAAGAACTAGGTTCAAATTCTAATGCCAATGCGCTGAAAAAACTTTTTGAAGATGCGTATTTAAAACACGAAAACCTAGCTGATGCAACTCGTTATTTAGCCAATGCTCTTTTTTCAAATTACGGTTTGGTTATTATCGATGCAGATGATGCCGATTTAAAACGTGCTTTTATTCCGTTTGCAAAAGAAGAATTAGAAAATCAAACATCATTTAAAGAAGTTCAAAAATCAATTGAAGCACTTTCGGATTATACAGTTCAAGTAAATCCACGGGAGATTAATTTATTTTATATTGAAGATAAACTTCGTGAAAGAATCATTTTTGAAAATGATAAATACTGGGTTAACAATACCAAGATTTCATTTTCTAAAGAAGAAATTTTAAAACTTTTAGAAAGTAATTCAGAAAAATTCAGTCCAAATGTAATAATGCGACCGTTATATCAGGAAATCATTCTTCCAAATCTTTGTTACATTGGCGGAGGCGGAGAAATTGCTTATTGGTTGGAATTAAAAGGTTTCTTCGATGCTGTAAATATCACTTTCCCAATTTTATTAGTTCGAAATTCAGTTCTTTTAGCAACCGAAAAACAAGCTAAAAAAGCAGATAATTTAAATTTAACTTGGAAAGATTTATTCAGTAAATCAGAAAATTTAATTAATGAAATTACACATAAACTTTCTCCTTTTCCAATTGATTTAACAGAACAGAAAGAAGCTCTTAAAAAGCAATTTGACTACCTTTTTGAATTGGCAGAAAAGACCGATAAATCTTTTTCTGGCGCTGTAAAAGCACAAGAAACAAAGCAAACTAAAGGTTTAGAAAATCTAGAAAAGAGATTATTAAAAGCACAAAAAAGAAAACTTCAAGATCAATTGCAACGCGTTACCGATTTACAATGCGAATTGTTCCCGAACTACAGTCTTCAGGAACGCCAAACCAATTTTTCGGAATTTTATCTAGAAAAAGGCGAACAATTGATACCGCTTTTAATTCAAAAATTAAAACCATTAGAACATAATTTTGACATCATAATAATCTAAAATAAGTATCTTTAGAAATTCAAAGCGATCATTTAGGAACAAATAACCAGCACATTTCCTAGATTATTGCTTCTCTCAAACCAAATAGAATTATATTTTATAACCTATTAACTAACTAACCAAATGGTAAGAGAACGCCTTATTTCGCTTGATGTCTTTCGCGGACTGACTATTCTATTGATGACAATTGTAAACAATCCGGGAGACTGGGGAAATGTTTATCCGCCGCTTTTACACGCACATTGGAATGGCTGTACACCAACTGATCTTGTATTTCCTTTTTTTGTTTTTATAATGGGAGTTGCCGTTCCGCTGGCGATGCCCGAGAAAACATATGATAATACAACATTCAACAAGATATTAATCCGTTCTTTAAGAATGTTCTGTCTGGGAATTTTCTTTAATTTCTTCGGAAAAATTCAATTATTTGGATTAGAAGGCATTCCGCTTCTTATTGGACGTTTAGCGATTACAATTGCCGTGGGTTATGCTTTAATGGGCAATTTTAGCAATCGACTTAAAAACATCCTTGCCGTTGGCATATTACTGATCTATATCATTTTAGCTTATGGAGGTTTTGAAAATTATCAAGACGTAAGACTTCCAGGAGTTTTACAACGTATTGCGATTGTTTATTTTGTAGTTGCCCTTTTATATTTAAAAACGTCTTTAAAAACACAAATTATTACTGGAGCAGTTTTGCTTTTAGGATATTGGGCCATTATGACCTTAATTCCAGTTCCCGGTTTCGGAGAAGCCAATCTCGAACGAGGAACTAATTTAGCTGCATGGGTTGACAGCATTCTTTTAAAAGGACATAATTACCACGAAACCAAAACTTGGGATCCAGAAGGTATTTTAAGCACGTTGCCATCAATCGTAAACGGAATTATCGGTCTATTTATCGGACAAATTTTATTATTAAGTGTAACAAAAATTCAAAAAGCCCAAAAAATGGGAATAGTTGGAACTGCGCTTATCTTTTTCGGATTAATGTGGGATTTAGTTTTTCCTATCAACAAATCAATTTGGACAAGCAGTTATGTTTTATTCACAACAGGATTGGCAACAATCTGTTTAACAATTTTATATTTTATAATAGATATTAAAGAATACAAAAAAGGCTTTAAACTATTTGTAATCTGGGGAGTCAACCCGATGATTGTATTTTTTGCGTCGCAGATTATTCCGCAGGCCTTAATCATGATTCGATTTCAAAATCCGAACAATCCGGCAGAGCAAACCAATCTTTTAAGCTATCTATATTATTCCGGAATTGCGCCACTTTTCAGTAATCCAATGACGGCTTCTCTAGCCGGAGCACTAACTTATGTAGCTATTTGGACGTTTATTTTATGGATTTTCTACAGAAATAAATTAATTTTTAAAGTATAAATTTTTCACCATATAAGTCATATAAGTTCATTTAATTATGCAACTCAAAACTATTTTGCGCTTTTTAAATGAACTTATATGACTTATATGGTTTAAAAATATTTTTTCTTGCTCAAAACACATTCGCAAACGTTTTAATTAAGAATTTATTAAAAACTATTCGCAAAAAAAGTCTACTTTTGCACAAAATTTAATAAAATATAAAAATGGCAACAAATAGAACTTTTACAATGATTAAGCCAGATGCTGTTGCAAACGGACACATCGGGAATATCTTAGCAATGATTACTAATGGTGGTTTCAAAATCGTTTCATTAAAATTAACTCAATTAACTGTAGCAGATGCTAAAGCATTTTATGCAGTACACGCAGAAAGACCTTTCTACGGAGAATTAGTTGAATTCATGTCTCGTGGACCAATCGTTGCAGCTATTTTAGAAAAAGAAAACGCAGTAGAAGATTTCAGAACTTTAATTGGAGCTACAAACCCAGCTGAAGCTGCTGAAGGAACTATTCGTAAAGCATACGCAACTTCTATCGGAGAAAATGCAGTTCACGGATCAGACAGCGACGAAAACGCTGCTATCGAGAGTGCATTCCACTTTGCTGGAAGAGAGCAGTTTTAATATTAGTTTTCAGTCACAGTCACAGTTTTCAGTGATTGTAAGCATAAAAAAATCCTGTTTGTTATACAAACAGGATTTTTTTATGACCGAAAACTGCGACTGCGACTGCGACTGCGACTGCGACTGCGACTGCGACTGCGACTGCGACTGAAAAAACTATCTCAAAACTACGTCCGTCACAACATCACGCCCCAGCTCTTCGTTAATCATTTTTACAATTTTCGATTTTCCGTGGCTTAATTCTTCACGTAAAACCGCAGAACCCAATTCTACATACAAAGTACCGCCCTTAAGCACTACATTTTTCGTATAAGTATTTACGCCGCTTCCCATTAGGTTTTTCCAAGCATCACGAACATCAATCTGATCCATGCCTGGTTGTAATTTATTTACTTGTATAATCTGCTGTAAAACAGCACTAATAGTACTTTCGCTATTTAGTCTTTTCGCCATCGTTCAAAAGGTTTATTGGTGCTGCTTTTTTATAATGATATTCTATTTTCTGCGGATTTTTAACCACTAACTTTTCGTCTGAAAGAGAAATTATCTCTTCGCTCCATTTTGCATAATCTGTTTTATAGTCCAAAAAAACATGATCACCAGCAAAACGAACACTAACCTTTTCAAAAGTATCAGTCGTCAAAAATGTGCCGTCAAACTGTGGCATCACTTTCGTTCTCACACCTTTATTATTTTTAATCTGAAAAAAATCAAAAGTTTCATTAATCTTATACTCTTTCTCCTCGCCTTTATCAAAAATCACCTTTTCGATTTCCCAGTAACCGTTTAATTTTGCAACATCTGCAGGTTTTATTTCGTGTTTGCAGCTAACAAACAAAAGCGAAAAAACCAAAATCATCAAAGTTTTTTTCATCATTTTTATGGTATTAATAAGGAGCTGAAACCTGCTGTCCGCTGTATCTTTTGCTTTTTAAAGAAAAAAGCAAAAGGATGCCGCTCCCATCAGGGCTAGGACTTCAGTTTTCAAAAGAAATTTTCTCGGACTACAAAGGTAGTTTTATAATCATCAAAAGAGATAGTTTATTCGTTAATTCTTTTATCAAAATAAAGACAACTTTTCAACCAAAACAAGAGCATTAAATTGTCCTATTTTAACAACATAAAAACTTCTAGGTCCTAATATTGTAACAAAATTTATAGACTTTTACAGCTAAAAGTTTTTAAAAAACCAACACACGGTTCACACAGTGACTTCTGGATAAAAAATGAAAAATTTATTGATATTATTTTTGAGTACCTTTTTGCTATTTTTAAAATGCAACAAACCTGCTGAACCCAAAAATCAAAATCATTCAGAATTAACAAAACCCATCCGTTACGAAAATAATACTCTCGAAACAAGTCAAACTGGACCAATAAAAATCAAAAAAGTTTCTCCTATAAAAATTATAAAAGCTACCCTACACAAAAGCCAGTATTCTAACCATAAAGATATTAGAGTAACTTTTAAAAATTCAGGAACAAAAAGTATAAAGGCTATTAAATTTGAATGGTTCTGTATCAATTCTTTTGAAGAACCAGCAAATGGCAGATATTTTTATGGAGAAGGACGATTTACAGAAAACTCTGTTTATCTACTAAAACCAAATCAAGAAAAAACAGAATTCTGGGAAGACTTTTCAACAGATGCAGATAAAATAACAGAAATTAGAGCGTATTATATTGTCTTTACAGATGGTACAAAATGGGAACTTGACGAAGATTTGGATTCAAAATTAAAGAATTCGGAAAACAAATAGTTTCACAAGGGATTAAACTATTTTGTTTATTTTTGGTCATACCCCAAACCAAAAAACAAAAAGCCATGACCAAAACTATTTGCGCAATTTTAACTGCTGTTTTATTTATAAGCTGCAGCAAAGAATCTTCAGAAACAGATATTTCTACATCAGAAAACATGTACTTTCCTCCTGCAGCTGGAACGACTTGGGAAACAAAATCTATAGCAGACCTAAAATGGAATCAAAATACTGTACAACCTCTTCTAGATTATCTTCAACTTAAAAATTCTAAGTCCTTTATTATTTTAGTAAACGGACGAATTGTTCTAGAAAATTATTTTAACGGTCATAACTCCAATTCTCTTTGGTATTGGGCAAGCGCCGGAAAAACATTAACTTCTACCGTAACCGGAATTGCACAACAAGAAGGATTACTAAACATAAACAATAAAGTATCTCAATATTTAGGAACCGGCTGGACCAGCGAAACTCTGGCAAAGGAAAACTTAATTACCTGCAAACATCTTCTAACCATGACATCTGGTCTTGACGACTCTACAGATGAAGTTGCTCCAGAAAATTTAATTTACAAAGCCGATGCAGGAACACGCTGGGCATATCACAACGTGTATGTAAAATTGCAGGACGTAGTGTCAAAAGCGAGCGGTCAAAGCTGGGAAAACTATTTCAACACAAAATTAAGAGACAAAATCGGCATGAGCGGAACTTGGACACAACTTGGAGTAAACAGCGTTTACGCAAGCACAACAAGGAGCATGGCGCGATTTGGATTACTGATGCTCAACAAAGGCAAATGGGAAAATAATGTGATTTTGAATGAAGCTTTTTTTAATGAAGCGACTACCACTTCTCAAAACATTAATTTAGGGTATGGTTATTTATGGTGGCTGAATGGAAAAGCAAATTACCATTTGCCGCAATCTCAATTAACTTTTCAAGGAAGCGTAATTCCAACTGGTCCAAGCGATATGTTTATGGCTTTAGGAAAAAATGACCAGAAAATTTATGTTGTTCCAAGCAAAAAAATGGTTGTAATTAGAATGGGAGAAGCTGCCGATAATGTAAACCTTGCTTTATCTGATTTTGACAAAGTTTTATGGGAGAAAATTAGTGCTTTGTACCAATAACAAACATGGCAGTTTATAATAATTGCCAGCCTTTACTTTTCAAAAAGCTTTTGCAATTCCTGCAGAAGCTTTTTTCTTGATCAAAAGGATTCCCGCCTTCTGCATCACGCATTAAACACGTTTTTACATTGCAGTGAGGCAAACCTTCGGTATGACCCAATTCATGTAAAACCAATTTATAAAACTGTTCGTTTTTATTTTTTTGAGATA
>NZ_CAMLIX010000181.1 GCF_946479975.1 uncultured Flavobacterium sp. | reverse complement strand
TCATATTGACCGTTTGGATACGAAACAGGCTGTCCAGATTGTAAAGCAAAGTTAGCTCCAAATGACCATTTTTCATTTAAATTGTAAGCTGATGTGATGGCTAAATTATGCGTTTTATCATAAGCAGATGTGTACCATTTTCCGTTGTTGATTCCTATTTCTTCTGGAGTTCTTCCTGGTGTTTGCTGTTCTGATCTTGATATGGTGTATGAAATCCATCCGTTAAATTTACCGGTATTTTTCTTGACCATGATTTCTAAGCCATAGGATCTCATTTTTCCATTTAAAATCACTTGTTCAATGGCATTATTGGCAATTAAATCGGCTCCATCAATATAATCTAATCTATTTTGAATCTCCTTATAATAGGTTTCTACTTCTAGTGAATAATCCGCGTTATAAATATTTCTAAAATAACCCAAAGCGACTTGATCGGCAAGCTGCGGTTTGATGTATTTGTCACTCGGCATCCACACGTCTAATGGAGTAGGCGAGGAAGTGTTTGAGATTAACTGAAGATATTGCGCCATTCTATTATAACTTGCTTTTAAGGCTTGATCTTCATTTAATTGATACGAAATAGAAAAACGAGGTTCTAAATTATCATAACTTTGAATGACTTTATTCTTACTGAAATATTGTGTTGAAGTTGGAATGCCTTTTTCGTAAATCTGCATATCCGTATTAAAAGTTACCGTTTGATTATTGTTGTAATAATTAACCGTAGACGCGCCTAATCTGTAAAAAAGGCTGTAGCGCAATCCGTATGAAATATTGATTTTGTTCGAAATCTGACTTTCTGCATCAACATAAACAGAAGGTTCAAAAGCATATTTTTTATCCAATTGATCGGGATTAATTCCAGAATCTTCGCCAGTTGGTTTTATGGTTCCAGGATTAAATTCGTAATAAGTTCCGTTTAAACCATAATTCAGTTTTAATTTATCTGAAATATAATGTTTGAAATCATATTTGATATTGTAGTTTTTGATGCCAGAATCCCATTTAAAACCAACAAAATCAAGATCTAATCCGTAATAATAATCGCTGTAGATTAAGGAAAGATTGGAGAATAATTTATCAGAATATAAATGATTCCATCTCAAATTTAAAATAGAATTTCCGTACGTATTACTGAAGCTTTTGTTGAGTCTGAAAACATCGCGTCCAAAATAACCAGACAAATATAAACTGTTGTTATCGTTGAGTTTGTAGCTTAATTTTGTATTTAAATCGTAAAAATAAGCGCTGTTATCTTTGTTGTCTTGAGAAAGTTTTAGAAACAAATGAGCATACGAAGCTCTTCCTCCAATTAAAAAAGAACCTTTGTCTTTTACAATCGGACCTTCAGCAAGCAGTCGACTTGAAATTAAACCGATACCGCCATTCATATGGAAATCTTTACTGCTTCCATCTTTTTGGTAAATGTCTAAAACAGAAGAAGCTCTTCCGCCGTAGCGTGCTGGAATTCCTCCTTTATACAATTTTAAATCTTTAATAGCATCAGGATTAAAAACAGAGAAAAATCCAAAAACGTGAGAAGAATTAAATATCGTAGCTTCGTCTAAAAGAATTAAATTTTGATCTGCACCGCCTCCGCGTACATTAAACCCAGAAGCACCTTCGCCGGCATTGGTCACGCCCGGAAGTAATAAAATTGATTTTAAAACGTCAACTTCTCCTAAAACAACGGGCATTTTTTTTATCGTTGAAATCGAGAGTTTATTAACGCTCATTTCAGGCGATTTGACATTTATTTTCCCTTTATTTTCTGTAATTACAACTTCTTGAAGTTCTTCTCCGCCTTCTTTTATTGAAAAATTGCTTTTTGTATTCTGATTTAAAACAATATTTTTTTGAATAATTTGATAACCAGGATAACTAATTTCGATTTCATATTCTCCCTGTGGAGCAGAGAGCGAATAAAATCCGTATTCGTTTGTAGTAGTTCCTATTTTTAGAGAAGGAATATAAATAGAAACTCCAATTAGAGTTTCGTTGTTTTTGCTGTCAGTAACAGTACCGCTTAAAGTAAATTTTTCCTGTGCAAATGAGGTGAAAATCGTTAAAATAAAAATAAAAAATGTGCATGTATTTTTTGTAATCATTGCATTGATTTTGATTTACATAGTTAACAATTCTTATTATACATTATGAAGAAACTACTGTTAAACATAAGTTAAGATAAAAAAAGGACAACCTTTGAGAGTTGTCCTTTTTGTTATTGAGAAATACAGTTGTATTCTGAATTATTAAATCTTAGCCACAATTGCGTTGAAAGTTTCGCTCGGACGCATTGCTTTGCTTACTAATTCTGGAGTTGGCTGGTAATAACCTCCAAGAGTTTGTGGTTTTCCTTGAGCTCCAATTAATTCTGCATCGATTTTAGCTTCGTTAGCTTCAAATTCAGCAGCAATTGGAGTAAAGATTGCTTTTAATTCAGCATCTTTATCTTGAGCAGCCAAAGCCTGAGCCCAATAGAATGCTAAATAAAAGTGAGAACCACGGTTGTCAATCTGACCAACTTTACGAGCTGGAGATTTATCGTTTGCTAGGAATTTATCGTTAGCTTGGTCTAAAGTTTCAGATAAAACAATTGCTTTAGAATTGTCTAAAGTTTGTCCTAAATGCTCTAAAGAAGCACCAAGAGCTAAAAATTCTCCTAATGAATCCCAACGTAAATATCCTTCTTCTGTAAATTGCTCGACGTGTTTTGGAGCAGAACCTCCAGCACCAGTTTCAAACAATCCACCGCCATTCATTAACGGAACGATAGATAACATTTTAGCAGAAGTTCCTAATTCTAAAATTGGGAATAAATCTGTTAAGTAGTCACGTAAAACGTTTCCAGTTACAGAGATAGTATCTAAACCTTTGATGATTCTGTCTAAAGTAAATTCTGTAGCAGCAATTGGGTTTAAAATACGGATATCTAAGTTTGTAGTATCGTAATCTTTAAGGTATTTTTGAACTTTTACGATCAATTCTCTATCGTGTGCTCTGTTTTCGTCTAACCAGAAAACAGCAGGAGTACTAGACAAACGAGCTCTGTTTACAGCCAATTTAACCCAGTCCTGAATAGGAGCGTCTTTTGCCTGACACATTCTGAAAATATCGTTTGTTTCAACGTTTTGTTCCATTAAAACAGTTCCGTTTGCATCAACAACACGAACAACACCGTCTCCTTGCATTTGGAAAGTTTTGTCGTGAGATCCGTATTCTTCTGCTTTTTGAGCCATTAAACCAACGTTAGGAACACTTCCCATTGTTTTTGGATCAAAAGCACCGTGTTTTTTACAGAAATCGATAGTTGCAGTATAAACTCCAGCATAAGAACGGTCTGGAATTAAAGCAAATGTATCTTGTGCTTTTCCGTCTTTGTTCCACATTTGTCCAGAAGTACGAATCATTGCCGGCATAGAAGCATCAACAATAACGTCAGATGGAACGTGTAAGTTTGTAATTCCTTTATCAGAATTTACCATTGCAAGAGCAGGACCGTTTTCGATTGCTTTAGTAATTTCAGCTTCAACTTCAGCCTGCTCAGGTCTTCCAGCGATTTTAGCGTAGATATCACCTAAACCGTTTCTTGTATCAACATTTAATTCAGCAAATAAAGAAGCGTATTTTTTGAAAAGATCTGCAAAATATACTTCAACGATAGCGCCAAAGATAATTGGGTCAGAAACTTTCATCATAGTAGCTTTTAAGTGTACAGAAAGTAAAACACCTGCAGCTTTAGCATCAGCGATAGCATCTGCAGCAAAAGCTTTCAATTTGCTTACACTTAAAACAGAACTGTCGATAATTTCACCAGCTTTTAATGGCGTACTTGCTTTAAGAACAGTTGTAGTTCCGTCTTTAGCAACAAATTCGATTTTTACATCGTTTGCTTCGCTTACAGTTACAGATTTTTCACTTCCGTAAAAATCACCGCTTGTCATAGAAGCTACTTTAGTTTTTGAGTCAGCAGACCAAGCGCCCATAGAGTGCGGGTTTGCTTTTGCAAAGTTTTTAACGGCTCTTGGAGCTCTACGATCAGAGTTTCCTTCACGTAAAACTGGGTTTACGGCAGAACCTAATACTTTTGCATATTTTGCTTTAATTTCCTTTTCAGCATCGTTTTGTGGATCTTCTGGGAAATTTGGTACGTTATATCCGTGTGATTGTAATTCTGCAATGGCTGCTTTTAATTGCGGTACAGATGCAGAAATGTTTGGTAATTTAATAATGTTAGCTTCTGGCTGAGTTGCTAATTGACCTAATTCTGCCAATGCATCTCCAGTTTTTTGAGTATCAGTCAAAGATTCTGGGAAATTTGATAAAATTCTTCCCGCCAGCGAAATATCTCTGGTTTCGATTTCAATTCCAGCTGTTGCTGTAAAAGCTTGAACAATTGGTAACAAAGAGTAAGTTGCCAATAAGGGCGCCTCATCAGTTAAGGTGTAAAAAATTTTTGATTTATTCATTTTCTTTTTTTTTTTATAATCGTATCGTCAGGAGTTAACGATGTAAAAGATATATTCGGCTCAAAATGAGCGGAGCAAATATAATAAAATCGCAACGAAATCGGTTGAGTTTTGATCAGAAAAGCAGAAATTAACAGATTGTTATTTCACGCTCTTAATATTGCTAAATCGATGATTTTGATATTAAAAAATTACAGTTTTGACAGTGGTTAAAAAAGAACATAAAAAAAACTCGTTTCAAATAACATGAAACGAGTTTTTTATAACATTTAGATAAATGATTATCTTCTTTTATCTCTAATCTTAGCTTTTTTACCAGTAAGTTGTCTGAAGTAGAAAATTCTAGCTCTACGTACAGCTCCTTTTTTGTTGATTTCAACTTTTTGTAAAGCTGGTAAGTTTACTGGGAAGATACGCTCAACTCCAATAGCTCCTGACATTTTACGAATAGTAAAAGTTTCTGTGTTTCCAGAACCTCTTCTTTGAATAACAACTCCTTTAAAAAACTGAGTTCTTGTTTTTTCACCCTCTTTAATTTCGTAGAAAACTGTGATTGTGTCTCCAGCTCCAAATACAGGGAAATCTTTTCTAGCAACGAATTCGTCTTGAACGAATTTTAATAAATCTGCCATGATAATTTAAATTATGGTTTTTATATTAGAACAACATTCACGGATCTCGCCAGAGGTTGGTCAAATTCGGGTGCAAATGTAGAGAAAAAAAATTAAAATCCAATAAAAATAAATTCCAAATTCCAATTTCTTAACTAGTTGATTGATTGGAATTTGGAATTTATAAAATTTGAAATTTATTCTTTATTAAATAATAAGTGAAATCTTATATTTGTATTAATGCATTGTAGTTGTAACTAAAATTTAAATGGATAAAAATTATATGAAAGAATACATCGAGTTTTCTAATGAATTTAGAAAATCGAATGGCTCAAAAGAAAGTCTGGAAAAGATGTACGATTTATTATATGAACTTGAAAGTTTAGAAAGAACAAAAGATGACAATCTTGTTTTGTCAAACGTTTATATACTTTTAGGCTTTCATAAATCGGCTTACGAAGTTTTTAAAGAAGTAGCAGATGAGAAAAATTCTAAAGATGCCTCTAAATTGTATGTTTTAGAGCAAAAAGCAAAATCGCACGCAAACAATTTTATTATAAAAGATCTAAGAAAATATCGCGAAAAGCAACATCTGAGTAAGCTTACCTTAAATGATTTTTTAGTTATAAAAGAAGAAAATAGGATACAGCTAAAAGTAGAAGCCAATAAAGCGGTAATCTTTAATAAAATTAAAATAGGAGAAATTTCGATTTACATTCCTGACAACGATTTTACAAGTTATTCAGAAAAAATTATTGATCATATTTACTGGTTGGGAGATTGTAAAGAAGAATTGATCCAATTTTACAATGCAAATAACGATTTTACCAACCAAATAGCCGATGATGACTGGTATGATGATTTGGAAATTTACAAAATGCAGCTTACAATTAATAGTTCTGGAAATATGGAAACATTAATTTCAGTTGGAGATCATTTTTCTCAAGATCATATTCTAGATATCGAACTAAAAAACAAAACAATCGTTTCTATGAACTACGATGGATAATTTATATTCACAGTTTTCAGTCCTAGAACTGAAAACTGAAAACTGCGACTGAATACTTTTTTAATTTCCTTCTAGTAAATCTGGACGTCTGTTTTTAGTATGTTCAAACGCCATATCTTCGCGCCATTTATCGATTTTGGCAAAATGTCCGCTGGTTAAAACTTCGGGAACTTTCCATCCTTTATAATCTGCAGGTCTTGTATATATAGGTCCTGATAATAAATTATCTTGAAAACTGTCTGTTAATGCTGAAGTTTCGTCGCTTAAAACGCCTGGAATTAATCGGATTAAGGCATCAGATAAAACCAAAGCGCCCAATTCTCCGCCAGATAAAACGTAATCGCCAATTGAGATTTCTTTTGTAATAAAATGATCTCTCACTCTTTGGTCAACACCTTTATAATGACCGCATAAAATGATAATGTTTTCATACATCGACATTTTATTTGCCATTTTCTGATTTAGAGTTTCTCCATCAGGCGACATATATATGATTTCATCATATTCGCGCTGACTTTTTAAATGTGTTATACAATCGTCAATAGGCTGAATCGTCATAACCATTCCCGCTCCTCCTCCGAAAGGATAGTCATCAACACTTTTTTGACGATTGGTGCTGTAATCACGAAGGTTGTGAAAATGAACTTCAACCAAACCTTTGTCAATGGCACGTTTCATAATCGAAGCCTCAAACGGACTTCTTAATAATTCAGGTAAAAGTGTAATAATGTCAATTCGCATTTCTGTTCAATAATTTCTTGTCTGCAAAGATACAAGTAAATATCTCGTGATTTCATAAAATGAACATGCAGTTTGTATTTTGATAGTTGTTGAATTTTTCTAATGAAATTAAGATTTTAGCAAACAAAATATTAATTATATAACATAGTTCGTGAATTGTGTAAAACGAAAAACGGTAACTTTAGGTATTATTGCACCACCTAATTTCATGAATACCACCAAGTTCAAAAACATAAATCCAGCTTATTATGAAAAAAACATTACTATTGTCTACAATGCTTGCCCTCGCTGTGTCTTGTGCAAGTGTTAATTCTGCTACTGTCGATGTAGGAGAAGCAAAGTCAAATGTACTTAAAACCTTGGGAAACCCAGTAAGAGTTTTAAGTAACAATGAAAATGGAGAAATCTTTGTGTATGCTGACCAAGTTTTTACCAAAAATCATTCTGATGATTCATCAGCTGGACAAAATTACTGGCGCTACAATTATGTCTATATAAATAAAGAAGGAAAAGTATCTTCTACCAGACAAGAAAAACAAAATTATCCGCCACAAGCTATAGATTCTCAAAAGATGGTAGGAATGAATTTGTTGACTTCAAAATAAATTTTACCGATATTATAAGTAATTCGTATTTTTAAATTAATTTAAGAATACGAATTTTTTATTTATAAGTATGTCATCAAAAGTAAAAATACTTGCTATATCGGGTAGTACCAGAAAAGATTCAAGTAATTTTAAAATTCTGAAATATATTTCAAGTCAATTGAAACCAGAATTTGAGTTCGAAATATTTGAAGATTTAGACCAGCTGCCACATTTTAATCCGGATTTGGATACCGATAATCCGCCAGAACAAATCGTTTCTTTTAGAAATAAAATTATAAAGGCAGATGGAATAATCATTTGTACTCCAGAATATGTATTCAGTCTTCCCGGAAGTTTAAAAAATGCTTTGGAATGGTTGGTTTCCACCACAATTTTTTCGAATAAAAAGACTGGTTTGATAACGGCGTCAGCATCTGGAGAAATGGGACATGAACAGCTTTTGCTAATAATGAAAACGCTTCAGGCAGCGTGTGATTCTGAAACAACTCTATTAATTCAGGGTGTACGAGGGAAAATTAATTCGATGGGAGAAATTACAGATTCGGAAACGGCGAACGTACTTCAAAACTTCACAAAAAAAATAGAGAATCATTTTTTATAATATATTTACTTTCTGAAATTTAGCATAAAATGATCAGCAGAAGAAATTTTATCGTAACCACAGGTCTTGCCATAACAGCTGTTTTGGCCTCACCATCATTTGCATTTTCAATGAATAAAAAAGAAATAGGATTACAGTTGTATACACTTCGCGAAGAACTTCCGAAAGATGTAAAAGGAACTTTAGAAAAAGTAGCAAATGCGGGCTACACAACTGTCGAAACGTATGGTTTTTCAACCAAAGATCAATTTTGGGGTTTAACTCCAAAAGAGTTGAAAAAGATTCTGGATGATAATAGTTTAAAAGCAGTCAGCGGACATTATAATTTGGGAAGTTTTTTATATGATGGAAATACGACCGAATTAATTGCATCAATTGAAGCAGCGAAGGTTCTTAAAAATGAATTTTTAACTGTTCCGTGGATCGAAGAACCTTTTAGAAATATCGAAAATTATAAAAAGATTGCTTCCCGATTAAATGAAGCAGCAAAAATGTGCCATAAAGCAGGTTTGAAACTCGCGTACCACAATCATGATTTTGAATTTAAAAAGCATGATGGTAGTACAGGTTTTGAAATTTTATTAAAGGAAACTGATAAAGATTTAGTGTTTTTTGAATTGGATTTGTACTGGGTAATTCATTCTGGAAATGATCCTTTACAATTATTCAAAGAAAATCCGGGACGTTTTAAAATGTGGCATGTAAAAGACAAAGATAAAAATAATACTGATTTGAATACCGAAGTTGGTTCAGGAACAATTGATTTTAAACCCTTTTTTGAAGCGGCAAAACAATCTGGAATGATTCATTTTTTTGTAGAACAGGAAAATAATTTTGCTTCCAATTCTTTTGAATGCATTAAATCGAGTTACGATTTTATTTCTAAAAATCTAATTCATTGATGTTTATGAAGAAACTTCTTTTTTTGGTTTTTGTGATTCTTTTTGCTTGCAATTCTAAAAGTGAAAAGAATGATTATTTTGAAGATATTTCAGAAAATGATATCAAACTTTTTCGACCAAAACCAGGAGATTGGCTTTATTCTCGTCAAGAAAAAGGACAGACTTTTGAGCAGTTTATTAAATCGAAACATACCATTCCAACAAAAGAAAACAATGTTGTTTATTTACAGCCAATTGGTCAATTTGATTCTTTGCAGGTCAAACAAATTGAATTGGTTAGTGAATATTTAGAAATATTTTTTCAGTTAAAAACGAATACTTTAAAAGACGTTTCCAATAATGTTATTGCGAAACATGCCAGAAGAATTGGTAGAGAACAAAATGAGCAATTTTTAGCAGGTTTTATTTTAGACAGTGTTTTAAAGAAAGAAAAACCTCAAAACGGAATTGGATTAATGGCATTGACTGAAGTTGATTTGTATCCGAAACCTGAATGGAATTATGTTTTTGGTTTGGCGTCTTATAGAGACAGAATTGCGGTAAGTTCTATTTATAGATTACAAGACAAAAGTTTAAAAGGTGCAGATTTTAATTTGTGTCTGGAAAGATTGCTGAAAATTTGTTCTCACGAAATTGGACATATGTTTGGTTTGTATCATTGCATTGTTGCAGATTGTGTGATGAATGGAACAAATAGCTTATCTGAAACGGATGAGCACGCACTTAGATTATGTTCAAATTGTCAGAGAAAATTACATTTTGGGATCAAATATGACAATAAAAAAAGACTAACAGAATTAGAAAAATATTTTGAGAGAAACAATTTAATTTTAGGAAAACAGTTAATGGAGAAAGACCTTAAAAGCATTAAATAAAAATAAGATATGAATATTGGGACAAGTAAAAAGTTTATAAAAGGAGACGAAATCGAGTGGGAAGTAGTTGGAGAAGGAATTAAACGCAAGATTTTAGCTTTTGATGAGAGAGTGATGCTTGTAAATGTTCATTTTGAAAAAGGAGGAATCGGAACTTTACACGAACATTATCATTCGCAAGTAACGTATATCGCAAGCGGTAAATTTGATGTTACCATTAGCGGTGTAACTCAGACTTTAAAAGAAGGCGACAGTTTCTACATTCCGCCACATGCTATTCATGGAGTTGTTTGTTTGGAAACAGGTATGTTGACAGACGTTTTTAGTCCTGCAAGAGAAGATTTTTTGAATTATTAAATCATTAAAAATCAATCAAATTGCAATTTAAAAATACCAATCTGATCTTAAATTTAAAAATTTTATAACTTTTTTAAAGTTTCAATTAAGATTAGATTGGTATTTTTGCAGCATGAATTTATCAAAAACTAACGTACTGTTTATGGCAGTTTGCACGGGTCTTATAGTTGCAA
>NZ_CAMLIX010000180.1 GCF_946479975.1 uncultured Flavobacterium sp. | reverse complement strand
TTAGAATCGATTTTGGATGTGCAGTTTGAAGCGATTACTTCTTTCTTAAACGATGGCGGTCAATTGCCAGAACGCGGCGATATTAAAGGAAGTGCCCATGCCTTTTTAAGTGCGCCTTACGGAGTTTACCAAACTCAAAACGGATATTTATCTCTTGCAATGGGCGATTTAATTTTCATCGGAAAAGCTTTAGGATTAGATTTAAACGCTTTCGCGGATAAACATTTGTGGTTTGAAAAACGTGATGAAATCAGAACGATTTTAAGCAACCAAATTCAAACCCAAACTTCTAATTATTGGATTGAAATTTTACAGAAAGAAGGCATTTGGTGCGGGAAAGTTTTCAATTACGAAGAATTAGATAATCAGCCTTTTGTGAATGAATTGCAATTAAAACAAACCGTAAAAAACACTGAAGGAGAAACTTTGGTCACAACCAGAAGTCCGATTCAATTGGATGGTGAAATTTTGCTAAGCGAAAAAGCAGCGCCAAAAGTGGGTCAGGATAATTTAGCAATACATAAGGGGTTAATTGGTTTAATCGGTTAATCGTTTAGTTGTTTAATCGCTAAAGCGAAATGCTTACACGGTTAAACGAAAAAACGATTAAACAATAAAAACGATTAAACGGTTAAACAAAAAAACGGTTAAACAATAAAAAAATGAAACCATTAGAAGATTATTTAATTGTAGATTTCAGTCAGTTTCTTTCGGGACCTTCAGCTAGTTTACGTTTGGCGGATTTAGGAGCGCGCGTGATAAAAATTGAAAAACCGGGAACGGGAGATATCTGCCGAACCTTATATACTTCTGATTTGATTATGAACGGCGAATCGTCTGTTTTTCATACCATCAACAGAAACAAAGAATCTTTTGCGATTGATTTTAAACAGCCAGAAGAACTTCAAAAACTAAAAAAATTATTGGCAAAAGCCGATGTTATCATGCATAATTTCAGACCTGGAGTTATGGAACGTATTGGTTTGAGTTATGACGATGTCAAATACATTAATCCAAATGTGATTTACGGATCTATTTCAGGTTTTGGAGAACATCCCGATTTGAAAGATTTGCCGGGTCAGGATTTGCTTTTACAATCTTTAACGGCTTTAACTTGGTTAAGCGGTAATCAGGAAGACGGTCCAGTTCCGATGGGGTTATCGATCGTAGATATGCTTGCTGGAGCACATTTAGCACAGGGAATTTTGGCCGCTTTATATCGGAAAGCAACTCACAATATTGGAGCACAAGTGCAGGTCAGTATGCTGGAATCGGCATTTGATTTTCAGTTTGAAACCATTACAACCTATTTTAATGACGGAGGCGAATTGCCTGTTCGAACCCAAACCAATAATGCACACGCTTATTTGGGCGCGCCATACGGAATTTATAAAACCAAAAGTGGCTATTTAGCCTTAGCAATGGGATCAATTCCTGTTTTGGCTTCGTTGCTGAAATGCGATGCTTTATTACAGTTTCCAGAAAATAAATTTACGCTAAGAGATGATATTAAAAACATCTTGGCTGATCATTTACAAACTCAGGAAACCCAATTTTGGCTGGATATTTTAGAGCCTGCAGATATTTGGTGTGCAGGAGTCTTAAACTATCAACAGCTTTTTGAAGAAGATGGATTCAAGGTTTTGAATTTCACGCAGCAAGTAGAAATGCTGGATGGTTACAGTTATAAAACAACCCGCTGTCCGATAAAAATTGATGGCGAATATTTGACCTCAGATAAAGGTTCGCCAAAATTAGGTCAGGACAACGAACGCATTATTAAAGAATTTATAGACTGCTAAAATGAATAAAATGAGAATCGCTGTTCGAAAATTCGATCCCTTCGAAAGTACGCTGCAAAAGCTGTGGGATGCTTTCTGCCTGCAAAACAATATTCAGGCTGAAGCCGAAATGATTCCAATGGAACTTCATGAATTGTATGAAACTACGATTTCTAAAAAAGGTTTAAAAGAAGGAAAATGGGATATTGCACACATCAATACCGATTGGATTTTTGATGCCGTACACGAAAAAGCGGTTGTCGATTTGTATTCTTTCATAGCAGAAAATCCGCCAGAAAATTATCCTTATGGCTGGCATAAATCGCTTTTGCATTTGCAGAAACTGGATAATGGAACTTTCGGACTTCCTTTTCACGATGGACCAGAATGTCTGATTTACAGAAAAGATTTATTCGAAAACGAAACCGAAAAAACGAATTTTAAAAAGCAATTTGGTTACGAACTTTCCACACCAAAAACATGGAAAGAATTTACTGAAATTGCGACTTTTTTCAATCGCCCAGAAGAAAATCTGTACGGAACTATATTCGCAAATTATCCCGACGGACATAATATGGTTTTTGATTTCTGTCTTCAATTATGGACACGTGGCGGTTCTTTAATCAACCACAAAAATCAAATTTCTATTAATAGTGAAGCTGGAATTAAAGCTTTGGATTTTTACAGAAATATAGTCAATAATAAAAATGCTGTTCATCCTAAATCGAAAGATTTTGGTTCGGTTGAAGCTGGTTTGGCTTTCGCCGAAGGGCAAGCGGCAATGGCAATCAACTGGTTTGGATTTGCATCGATGGCAGAAGTTATTGAAGAATCGAAAGTAAAAGGAAAAATTGATATCACTTCCCTTCCATCCGATCCTGGTTTTAAAACAGCTTCTTTGAACGTTTATTGGTTGTATACAATAGGTTCCGGAAGTAAACACAAAAAACTAGCTTACGATTTTCTACGTTTTGCCACAACTGCCGAAAGTGACAAATTATTAACCACAGAAGGCGGCATTGGCTGTAGAAAATCAACTTGGAAAGATAAGGAAATCAATACATTGATTCCGTTTTATCATAAATTGGAAATGTTACATGAAAACGCTTTGACTTTACCTCAAACGCCAATTTGGCCAAAAGTTTGCGAATTTATCGATCATATGGTTTTGAAAGCCATCAATAGCGATATTCCTTCGGGACAATTATTAGAAGAAACACAGATTAATATTCAAAAAATAGAATAAAAATTATCGTCATAAGGAACTTTGTCAAAGTTTAAAACTTTGACAAAGTTGACACTAATCTTAAAAATAGTTTATCATGAATATTCCATATAAACCTTTATTACCCGAAACAGAACAGCCCATTATCATTATCGGCGCAAGTGGCATTGTAAAAGATGCGCATCTTCCTGCTTACGAAATGGCTGGTTTTAAAGTTTTTGGTATTACGAATAGAACGATTTCAAAAGCTTACGATTTACAGAAAGAATTCAAAATCGATCATGTTTTTGAAAGCGTTGCAGATGCAGTTAAAAATGCCCCTTCAAACGCTGTTTACGACATTACAGTTTTACCTGATCAATACATCGAAATTTTAGAGCAATTGCCCGATGGTGCTGCGGTTTTGATTCAGAAACCAATGGGAAATGACTTGGCTCAAGCTCGTGAAATTGTTGCGGTATGCGAAAGAAAAAACTTGGTTGCAGCGATTAACTTTCAGCTTCGTTTTGCATCGTTTGTGAGCGCTGCCCGATATTTAATTGAGCAAGATATTATTGGCGAATTATACGATTTAGAATTTAAAGTAACGGTAAATACGCCTTGGGAATTGTTTCCTCTAATAAAAGAACATCCTAGATTGGAGATTCTTTTTCACAGCGTGCATTACATTGATTGTATTCGATCTTTCTTAGGAAATCCGAAAAGTGTAATGGCGAAAACGGCTAAACATCCGCTTAAAAAATTATCATCGAGCAGATCGACCATTATTTTGGATTATGGAGAAGACAAGCATGTAGTTATTAATACCAATCATGATCATCATTTTGGACCAAAACACGAGGAAAGCTACATTAAATGGGAAGGAACAAAAGGTGCCGTTAAAGCAAAAATGGGTTTATTGATGAATTATCCTGACGGTCTTCCTGACGTTTTTGAATATGCTTTACAAAAAAAAGATAATGAAAATGAATACGAGTGGACAGAAGTTAAACTAGAAGATTCTTGGTTTCCAGCAGCTTTTATTGGCGCAATGTCTAATTTAATGCGTTACAAAGAAGGTTCTGACTCGATACTATCTGCCAGCGTACAAGACGTTTTAGGAACAATGAAAGTTGTTGAAGCGTGTTACATCAGCAGTAAAAATGGCGGGATTTCTTTTGATGAAGTGTAATTAAAACACTATATTTCAAAACCAAAAAACAAAAAATTAAAACCTTTTCATAAAAAAGTAATTTCAAAAAAAATATACTTTGAAGAATATGGTTTGAAAAAAATTAATTCAAATATGTATTTTAAATCCACTTTTTTCGAAGATTATACAATCGACGATAAACGAGTAACTGTCGGAAGAACAATTACAGAAACCGATTTTGTAGTTCACGCCGGACATACGGGAGATTTTTTCCCACATCACATGGACGAAGAATGGTGTAAAACGCAGCCGTTCGGACAAAGAATTGCACACGGAACCATGATTTTCAGTATCGGAATCGGTTTAACGGCATCAGAAATAAATCCAGAAGCTTTTTCTAGAGGTTACGACAAAATGCGTTTTGTAAAACCAGTTCATATTGGTGATACCATTCATTCTGAAATCACAATCTCAGAAAAAGGCGAAGCAAAAAATCCAGAAATGGGCGCTGTCACAGAACATGTAGAAATCATTAACCAACGTGGAGAAGTCGTTTTGGTTTGTGATCATCTTTTATTTGTGAAAAGAAGATAATCTTTAAGGGACAAAGGTTCAAAGTTACAGAGTGACAGAGGTTTATCTGCTTTGAACATATTCTTTTTCTCAATTAAATTAAATAATAAACAAAAAAATAAGCAACAAAAGGATTCACTTTTCTAAACTTTGAACCTTTGTCACTTTGTCACTTTGAACCTAAAAAAAAACTATCTAACAATGCAAATTACAAACCAAGCTGGCGATCAACACAACGTGCCTACAGAAGGCGGAAATCAAAAACAATATCTGCTGCCTTTTATTTTAGTTACATGCCTATTTTTTCTATGGGGAATGGCCCATAATCTTGATTCTGTTTTGATTCCGCACTTGAAAAAAGCGTGTGAATTAAACAATCGTCAATCTACTCTTATCGATACTTCTGTATTCTTTGCTTATTTTATTATGGCGATTCCTGCGGGAATGCTGATTAAAAGATTTGGATACAAAAACAGTATCATTACAGGTTTATTAGTTTTTGCTGTTGGAGCGTTTTTATTTGTTCCTGCGGCTAATACGAGAACTTACGAATTGTTTTTATTCGCTTTGTTCGTAATTGGCTGTGGATTAACCATTTTAGAAACTAGTGCAAATCCGTATGCGGCGATTTTAGGACCAGCTGAATCTTCTTCTAAGAGATTGAATTTAGCGGCTTCTTTTAACGGTTTAGCCGCAATGGTAGCGCCAATTGTAGGTTCGTTATTTATCCTTTCAGGAACCAATCATACGCCGGAACAAATGGCAGCAATGCCTGAAGCTGAAAAAGCAGCTTATTTATTAGGCGAAGCGGCTTCTGTAAAAATGCCTTATATCGTTTTGGGAAGTATATTGGTTTTGGTTGCAATTGTTTTTTACTTCGTACAATTGCCATCAATGAAATTAACTCATACAGAAGCTGAAATTAAACCTGGGTTTTTCTCTGTTTTAAAATTCAGACATTTAAGCTGGGGAGTTGTAGCGCAGTTTTTCTATGTTGGTGCACAGGTTTGTATTACGAGTTTCTTTATTCGTATCGCTCAACAAGGTGCTGGATTAGACGAAAAAACAGCGGGTTATTACTTAGGAATTTACGGTTTCCTTTTTATGGCAGGACGTTTCATTGGAACCTTCTTTTTACGTTTTGTGAAAGATTACGTTTTATTATCAATCTATTGTGTTATGAGTGTTTTACTTTGTCTAGTGGCTATTTACGGAACTGGAATTGTAGTTATCTATGCACTTGGAGGAATCGGATTTTTTATGTCGATCATGTTTCCTACTATTTTCTCTTTAGGAATTAAAGGTTTAAAATCAAATACAGAAACTGGTTCTTCTTGGCTGGTAATGTCAATTGTCGGCGGGGCAATTATTCCTTATGGAATGGGAACTTTAATCGATATGAATCATGATGATATTCAGTCAGGATATATTATTCCGTTAGTTTGTTTCTTGATTATTCTTTCTTTTGGAGTTATCGGTCATAAAGTAAAAGTAGTTTCTGAATAGTTTTTTAGCCACAGATTAAGTGGATTAAAAAAGTTTTTTTTTAGCCACTAATTACACGAATTGGCACGAATTTATTTTTATTAAAAATATTTAGATAGCAATTGCCTCCAGCTTTAGCCGGAGGTTCTTTGTTTATAGAAAATGATAAGGCTTTAGCTAAATTTTGCACTTAATTCGGCTAAAGCCAATAAATGCACAATATATTAACCTCCAGCTAAAGCTGGAGGCAATTCATTTTCTGCTTTCAGCCACAACCCGAGCGGTGGCAAATAGGCGAAGCAATTACACAATTGTCACGAATTTATTTTTATAAAATATTTAGATAGCAATTGCCTCCAGCTTTAGCTGGAGTTTTTTTATTTACAGGAAACAAAAAGGCTTTAGCCAAATTTGCGCAAAGTTTGGCTGTCCGATAAATGAAAAATTCATTAATCTCGAGCTAAAGCTGGATTTTTTTTAGCCACGAATTACACTAATTTTCACGAATTAAAAACTAAATGATTTTAAAAAATTCGTACAATTCGTATAATTCATTACATAAAAAACGCCTCCAATTGGAGGCGTTTTCATTTTGGCTTGTACAAAAATTAGTGGCGTTTATTGCTAGAATGATCGTGGTCTTTGTTTGACTTATTTCTTTCTTTATTTCCTTTGTTATCGTGTTTCCCGTGTCCTTTTCCGTTGTTGATTTTTACTGGTTTTTGTCCTCTGTTTTTTTGAGGTTTTCCATGATATCCTTTTGGATAATTTGCTCTGTGTTTAGCGTGATAACTATATGGAGAATCTCCTCTATAATCTGTCAAAACAACTTTGTAACCTGAATACAAATCATATTGTCTGTATTTTGATGGAAGTCTTTTTTCACGAATCCATCTTCCTCCGTTGTCATAGATAAATACGCTTTGATTGACATCATAATAAGTATCTATGTCTGGCAAATAATAGTATCTGCTATTGTCGTAACCTTGTGGTCCCCAATTTGGCGGAGTACCAATATTTAAATTTACAGAAACTTGCGCTTGGGCAAAAAATACACTCATAAAGAGTACTGAGGCGAATATTAATTTTTTCATGATCTTAAGTTTTAAATTTATTTTGATAAACAATAATCTAAATTAATGCCAATATTTACGGTAAGCGCATTCATTATACGAAAACTTAAAAATAATCGACGGAGAGCACTTTTTAACCGATATACTTTACAAAAAAACGCCTCATTTCTGAGGCGTTTAAGTCATGTTTTTATTTATTAAGCGATCGATCAAATATGATCTTGGTGGAACTTATAATGCTTTTATTTTTTTTAACCGATGTAAATGTATATCCTATTATTTAATTCTAACTATTATTTAGACGAAAGATATAATTTTTCCGACAAACGGCTATTTTAAGCAATTGAAAGCCATTTTTTATTTCCATCCACCGCCTAAAGCTCTGTATAAATTAACAACAGCTTGTAACTTTTGAAGATTATCATTTACACCGCTTAACTGTGCAGCCAAAAGATTCTGTTCAGAAGTTAATACATCTGTATAATTCGTAGCTGAACTATATTCTAAGAGCTGTTGTGTAAAATCAACGGCTTTTTCTAGCGCTTCAATTTGTTTTTGTCTTGAATCTTCTTTTTCAACAGCCATTTCATACGAATACAAAGCGTTTGAAACTTCCTGCCCTGCCGTTAAAAGGCTTTGCTGGAAATTATTATAAGCTTGTAATTGTTGCGATTGCGCATTTGTCAATCTCATTTTATTTAATCCGTGATTAAAAATTGGCTGCGTTAAACCTCCAATAATCGAATAAAAAACAGAGTTTGTAAAAAAGTCTTTCAATTCTAAATTCGAAAATCCTGTACTTGCTGTAAGCGTCAAACTCGGATAAAAATTAGTTTTAGCCAAATTTGTAGATTCGAAAGCTACTCTGAAATTAAACTCCGCTTGACGGACGTCTGGACGATTCTGAAGCAACTGAGCCGGCATTCCAACTGCAATATTTTCAGGAATAATCTGTGTTCCCAATTCGCCTCTATCAATTGGTCCAGGACCTTGCCCTAACAAGATGTTTAAAGCATTTTCGGTTTCGCGGATATTCTGTTTCAAATCTGGAATCAAAACTTCTGCAGCGTGTTGATTTGCTTCACTCTGCACAACCGAAGCTCCTGTAACAATCGCACCTTCTTTTAAAGCTTTAATGGTTTCCACATTTTTGATACGGCTTTCTAATGTTTCCTGTGTAATTTTTAACTGTTTATCATAAGCTAAAAGAAGGAAATAATTATTCGCAATATCAGAAATCAATTGTGTTTGAACGGCTTGTTTTGCAGCATCAGTTGCTAAATAACTTGCCAAAGCTGCTCTTTTAGAACTGCTTAATTTTCCCCAGATATCCAATTCCCATGCTGTACTCACTCCTAATTTATAAGTAGTGGTCAAGGTATTGATGTTGATTCCGGCAGGAAAGTTTAATCCTGCTTCTGACTGCTTATTGTGTGTTGCATTTGCATCCAATTGTAATGTTGGGTAATAGGCTAATTTACTCTGGCGCAAAGTAGCTCTTGACTGTACAATATTCTCGATTGCATTTTTTAGATTAAGATTTTGATCTAAACCTTTTTGAATTAATGCATTTAGTTTTTGATCTTTAAAAACACTCTGCCAAGGCATATCTGCAATTGTAGTCGAATCTGTAGAAGACTGATCACGATACAACTGATCTGTTTTTAATGTTGTGGGACGTTCGTATTTATTGGTAACAGAGCACGCACTTATAAGTGCTGCTGTTATTACCAGTAAAATATATTTATTTGAACTATTCGTCATCTTTGTTGTAATTAAATTTTACTCTTTGTGAGCTTCTATTAAATGAATTTCCTCTTCATCGTCATCATCGTCATCATAACCATCTTTCGCAGGTCCGCTGATTTTTTCTTGCAACGTTTGGAAAATGATAAATAATACTGGAATAACAAATACCCCTAAGATTGTACCAATTAACATACCTCCAACAGCTCCTGTACCAATTGATTTGTTACCAACAGCTCCTGCTCCACTAGCAAACATCAACGGCACTAATCCTAAAATGAAGGCAAACGAGGTCATTAAAATTGGGCGCAAACGTGCTACGGCTCCTTCAATTGCAGATTGCACAATTGGCAGTCCTTTTCGCCTTCTGTCTAAAGCAAATTCGACAATCAAAATACCGTTCTTCGCCAAAAGTCCGATCAACATGATTAAGGAAATCTGCAGGTAAATATTACTGTTCAATTTGAAAATAATCGAGAACAAATAAGCTCCTGCTAATCCAAACGGAATTGAGAATAATACGGCGAATGGCAAAATGTAACTTTCGTATTGTGCACTTAACAAGAAGTAAACGAATACCAAACACAAGATGAAAATAAAAATCGTCTCACTTCCTGATGCTAATTCCTCACGCGTTAAACCAGAGAATTCGTAACCGTAACCCGCTGGAAGATTTTCTGCTGCAACTTCCTGAATCGCTTTAATCGCATCTCCAGAACTAAATCCTGGTTTTGGTGCTCCTGTAATAGAAATAGATGTGAACAAGTTGAATCTAGAAATTGATTCTGGACCAAAAACTCTCGTCATTTTTACAAACTCTGTAATTGGCGCCATATTACCAGCACTATTACGAACAAAGATTTTATTTAATCCCTGTGTGTTCGTTCTAAACTCTGGAGAAGCCTGAATCATAACACGGTATTGTTTCCCGAATTTATTGAAATTCGAAGCATACAATCCACCATAATAACCTTGCATGGTTGATAAAATCGAGTTTACTGTAACTCCTGCATCTTTCGCTTTCGCTAAATTAATATCCATCATATATTGTGGGAAACCAGGATTAAATGGTGTTGTCGCATATTGAATTTCTGGACGTTCGGCTAATTTTGCGAGGAATTCGGTATTTACTTTATAAAATTCAGAAGTTGTGTGTCCACCTTTATCCTGCAATTGGAATTCGAATCCACCACTTTGTCCAAAACCTTGAATAGTTGGAGGCGAAATAAAGAAGATACTTGCCTCACGAATCCCACCAGTTTTAGCAAAAAGCTGTCCGATTACATCGTCAACACTTAAATCACGTTCGTTCCAAGGTTTCAATTTCACAATAACCATACTGTAGGCACTACCCGCACCCGCTGTAAAGTTTTGTCCCACAATACGAAGTGTATTT
>NZ_CAMLIX010000179.1 GCF_946479975.1 uncultured Flavobacterium sp. | reverse complement strand
TAAGATCTGTTGATTTAAACAGAGTAATCGACATAAATGCAAATGAAACTTCAATTGAAGAAATTTTAAATAAAATTTTTAATAGTACCAGCACCGATTTTAAAGTGTCTGGAAACCATATTGTTTTGATGCCTAAAAAAATCTCAACCAACAACGCTGAGGAGAAAAAAGCTATCGCAGATTTTATCGTAAAAGGTAGAGTAACCGACGAAAAAGGAATGCCTTTAGTAGGTGCAGCAATTTCTGATAATGGTTCAGGAAGAGGCGTAAACACTGATTTTAATGGTGAATATCAGATAATTGCTGTAAGCAGCCAGACAACTTTAGCTTTTGCTTATTTAGGATATGTAAGACAAGAAATAAAAGTTGAAGGAAGAAGCACTATAAATGTTGTTTTAAAAGAAGATGTTTTAGAATTAGAAGGAATTGTCTTGAAAACAGGTTATCAAGACATTACTGCAGAAAAAGCAACAGGATCTTTTTCTAATTTAAAAACAGCCGATTTTAAAGAACAACGTTTAAGCGGTTTAGATAAAATTTTAGAAGGACGTATTGTTGGATATCAAAATGGAAAAATTCGTGGTACAACGACTATGAATGGAGTTACAGCTCCTTTATATGTTGTAGATGGATTTCCTATTGAAAATACAAGACTAACTCCTTTCGCTACTATACAAGAAAATCTTCCGAGTTTAAACTTAGAAGATATTGAAACTATCACAGTTTTAAAAGATGCTGCTGCATCGTCTATTTATGGTGCTCGTGCGGCAAATGGAGTTGTGGTTATTACAACTAAAAAAGCAAAAGCAGGGAAAACTAATATTTCATTTTCTAGTAATTTAACGGTTACTCCATACAGAAATTATACTGGAAACCTAACTGATTCTGGTGATATTATTGGTTTAGAAAAAGGATGGGCAGACGGAAATCCGAATTTGAAAACGGCTAACGCAGCAACTTATGCTCAATCATTATTGAACAATGCAGTTTTTACAAGTTTAGGAATGCAGACAATTTTAAATGGTTATGCAGGAAAAACGTCAATGGCAGATATGAATAATCGTTTGAACCAATTGGGTTCTCAAGGTTATAAATACTACGACGACATTGCAAGATATGCAAAACGCGATCAGTATTTTATGCAGCATAATCTTAGTTTAGGAAAAGCTACAGAGAATAATAATTTTACTGCTTCTTTGACTTACAAAAACAATCAACTTGAAGATAGGTTTTCTGAAAATGAAAATATCGGTATTAACTTAAAAAACTCTACTCAAATTAACAGCTGGCTTTCTTTGGATTTAGGTTCTTATACCAATTTTGCAAAAGGAGATACACAAAGTTATCAAGCTTTAGGTCCAGGTTACAAATGGCAGCCGTACAATCAGTTGGTAAATAATGACGGAACTAATTTTGTTTCAACAGCAGAATCTCGTTACAATACTTTTACACTTAATTCTATCAAGAATTACGGACTTTACAATATGAACATTACACCAATGGACGAGTTTGGAAGAAATTTAGTTGAAAACAAAAACTTCTTAAACAGAACGTACGCTAAGTTTAATGTAAAATTTAGTAATGCCTTTACATATAATGCTATGTTCCAATACGAATTTGGTTCAGATCGCGCTAGTCAGTTATTTGGAAAGGATTCTTATTACGTAAGAAGTAAAGTAAACGGTATGGTAACACTTGCAAATAACAAAGCAGTTTACAATTTACCTTACGGAGATATTATCAAAGAAACGAATCAGTATTCTAATGCTTACAATTTCCGTCAGCAGTTAAACTTCAATCAGACTTTTGCTCAAAAGCATGATTTTTCTGCCATTGCAGGTATGGAAATCCGTCATGCAAAACAAGAGTATTCAAATAATACAAGATATGGTTATGATGCACAAACTTTAGGTTTTGCACCAATTAATCAAGCCAGTTTATTACAAGTATATGGAAGTGTTTTGAACGGCTATATGGCGCAAGATGAATTTTCATTAGAGAAAGAATTACAAAACCGTTATGTTTCTGTTTATGGAACAGGAGGTTATACTTACGACAGAAGATACACGCTTTCTGGAAGTATTCGTTGGGATCGCTCTAACCTTTGGGGAACAGACAGTGAATTTCAAAACAAACCAACCTGGTCTACAGGAGCTGCCTGGAATATTGATAAAGAATCATTTTTTGCTGTTGATTGGCTAGATGCTCTTAAACTTCGTGCTTCTTATGGTATTGGAGGAAATATCGCTAAAGATTCAGCACCGTATTTAACGGCTTATTACAATTCTAACTCAAATGTTGGAGGAAATCAAGGAACGGTACTTAAAAGACCAAATCCAGAATTATCTTGGGAAAAAACAACAACAACAAATGTTGGTTTAGATTTTTCATTCTTTAAAAGCAGATTAAGCGGAACTTTAGATTTCTACAATAAAAAAGGAGAAAATTTATTGGCCAACACCCAAGGAGTTCCAACAGAAGGATGGGGTTATTCGACTTATACAATCAATAACGGAGAAATGACCAATAAAGGTATCGAGGTTTCTTTAAGAGGAACTATTGTAAAAACACCAACATTCTCTTGGGACGCAGCCGTTTTATATGCTTACAATAAAAACACAGTAGATTATGTAAATGTAAAAGCTCCAGTTTATTATTTACAATTAGATTATTCGCAAGCTTTTCCTAGAGTAGGTACCAACTTTAATTCTATTTATGGTTATCAATTTGCTGGTTTAAGCAATGCAGGAATTCCGCAGGTTTATGATGCTACGGGTACAGCAGTAAAATATAATCCAGGACAATTAGACGCCATTAAAGATTATGGTTCAACGGTTCCTATGCATAGCGGGTCTTTCCATACTTCTGTAAATTATAAAAACTTCTCCCTTTCGGCACTTTTCATTTATGAGTTAGGACATAAAGTAAGAAATACATTCTTGCCAATGTTGTCTAACAATTATAATGGCGCAATGGGAGGTTATGTAACAGATATTACTGTTGTTAACAATCATATTGCAGATCGTTGGATGAAGCCTGGAGACGAAGCTTTTACAAATATTCCAAGAGCAGTTTACGAATATGAAGCTGACTTTAATTCAGATTCTCGCACTATTTACTCGTATGCAGATATCAATATTTTGGATGCATCAAATGTGAGATTAAGTAACGTTTCGTTAGCGTACCAAATGCCAAGCGCAATAATTAAAAAAGTAAAACTTGACGGAGTACGTTTTAATCTGAATGCAGAAAACGTATATACTTTTGCAAAAAGCAGAGATGCCAAATACATGTTAGGTGGTTTCATATCTCCAAGTTTGGTTTTTGGTGTAAATGTTAATTTCTAATTTATAATAATCAGACGATGAAAAATATATACAAAAAGATAGCGTGCTTATTAGCTTTAGGATTAACCTTTGCTTCTTGCGAAGATTATTTGAGCGATGTTCCAAAAGGATCAAAAGCACCAACAACATTAGCAGATTTTGAAGCTTTTTTACGTGACGAATATACCAATCACAGAGTAAATATAGTAGGCGCTTCACAATTGTTAAACGATCAATATGTTACGCTTGCAACTTTGTCAAGTGACAGGTTGATTAATGCCAATTATATGTGGGACGAAAATGCAGATAGAATTTCGTTTAAAGTTTCAGATGAAACAACATATTATGCAAGTTATCAGGGAATTTCAACTTTCAATTTGATTATTGAAAATGCATTAACTACCACTAATGCAACTGAAGCAGACAAAAGAGTAGTTTGGGCAGAAGCAAAAATACTGCGTGCCATGAATTATTACAACTTGGTAAATTTTTATGCCGATACCTATGTAGCTGCTACAGCTTCAACAAAATTATCAGTTCCGTTAATTACTAGTGCAAACATTAATGCGCCAAGTAAACAGGTGACAATTCAGGAAATGTATGATTTTATTTTGAATGATGTTAAAGACGCTTTACCATATTTATTAAAGGTTTCTCAAACACCTTTGCATCCAAATTTAGGAACAGCTTATGCCTTTTATTCTAGAGTTTATCTGCAGATGAATAATTATACAGAAGCCCTGAAATATGCAGATTTGGCTTTGGCAGAAAACAATAAATTATTTGACTGGATTGGCTATTACAATGCAAACAAGGCTGTAATTGATGCACCAAATTCATACACTGCGACAACTTCTCCAATGGGATATACCTATGTAGAAAATTATAATTATCGTCACGGTATGACAAATAATGTATCTACAGAAAATAGTATTCCTGTAGAACGTGCACAACGTTTTGAAACTGGAGATGCGCGTTTTATCTCTCGATGGAAAATTTATACAGTAGGTGCAGAAACCTATTATAGAAGAACTTTAAATGGTCTTTTTAATTTTGGAGGAATGACAACTGTTGAGGTTTATATGATTAAAGCAGAATGTCTGGCTCGCGATAATAAAATTAGTGAGGCTTTAGGAGTTTTAAATACAGTTCGTAAAACTCGTATTCTTCCTGCTTCTTATCAGGATATTTCAACTACTGATAAAACAACTGCTTTGAACGCTATTTTCAGAACCAAAAGAAATGAATTGGTTAATACAATAGTTCCTTTTGCAGATGCTCGTCGTTTAAATGCAGAAGGCACTTACAAAGTAAGTTTCACTAAAACGGCAAATGGAAATACGTACACCTTAAAATCAGATTCTCATTTATGGACAATGCCTTTCCCGCAAGGAGCAACGCAAAATCCAGGAAACGGAACAATTACGCAAAACGTAGCCAAATAATTACTTCAAAAGCTTCCTGATTAGGATTCCGAAAGGGAAGCTTTTTAAAATATCAATCAAAAAATGAATGCAATTAAATTTAAAATAACAGCATTGTGTTTCTGCTTGTTTATGATTTCTCATAACGGCTTTTCACAAAAAAAGAAAACAACAACTGCTCCAGCCTCGTACACAATTGACGGAACTATTTCTGGTCTAGCCGACGGAACAACGGTTAAATTAATCCCAGGAGCAACACATCTTTCTGAACTGCCAGTTGCTGAAACAACATTAAAAGAGGGAAAATTTACTTTCTCAGGAAAACTAAGTGAACCTCGATTTTTCTATGTTGTCTTTGGTAAAAACAAAGGAAATATTGCTGTAATGGTCGAAAATTCAACAATAAAAATTACAGCAGCTGGTACTGTTTCAGATAAAGAAGGAGAAAAAATTTCTTTTAAAGAGGTAACAATTACAGGATCAAAATCTCATGATTATTATACGAAGGAAACTGCTTTTAAAGAAGAATTAAACAACGATTACCTAGAATATCATAAAGGAACTGAAGCAATACAAGAATCGTATGGTAAAGCAAGAGTTTCTGGAAATAAAAAAGTGATGGATTCTATTGGCAATACGCCAGAATTTAAAGCTTTTGAAGCTAAAGAAAAAGCATTTTTTACTAAAGTACAAAAAACAACATCAGATCTTATTGCAAAACACAAAGCAACTTGGTGGGGACCATTTTTTATGCTGACTTCATACAGTTATTTTACTCCAGATCAAAAACCAATTTACGAGCAGTTTTCAGACGCTGCAAAGAAAAGTTATTACGGTCAGGTTGTAGAAAAAGATTTGAATCCGAAATCATTAATTGGAACAAGCGTTGCCAATTTTGGATTAAAAGATAAAGACGGAAAAGCCTACAATGTAAAAGAGATTGTTGCAGGAAAAAAATACATTTTGGTAGACTTTTGGGCTTCATGGTGCGGTCCATGCCGAAAAGAAATTCCGAACCTAAAAACAGCGTACGCAGCATATGCTCCAAAAGGATTTGAAATTTTAAGTATTTCAATTGATAAAGACGAAAAAGCATGGCAGAAAGCTTTAGGTCAGGAAAATATGCAATGGCATAATCTTCTTGATGATGATAAAGTGAGTAAATCATTTAATGTAAAAGCAATTCCGGCAACTTATTTAGTGGATAGTAAAGGTGTAATTATCAGCGACAATTTAAGAGGTGCAGAATTAGAAGCGAAGCTGAAAGAACTTTTGAAATCTTAGTTTTAGTAGTCAGTTTTCAGTCTCAGTTTTCAGTTTTCAGTCTCAGTGACAGTTTTACTTTAATCGCTTAGTTAATAACTGAAAACTGCGACCGCGACTGTAAACTAACCCAAGCGACTGCAAACTAAAAAAAGATCATAATAATAAAAAAAATATAACATGAAAAGTACAATTTTAAAATCTAGTCTATTCGCTTTGGCGATGGCGGCAACATTTACTTCTTGCGCAAAAAAAGAAGGTTATACAATTACCGGTAAAATTGCCGGATTAGATAAAGGAACAGTTTATCTGGAATTTGCAGACGAAAAAGGAGATAAAAAAATCATTGATTCTGCCGAGGTAAAAGATGGTGCTTTTACTTTTACAGGAAAAACGGGAGAGCCTTTGTTTCATGTCCTTAAGATAAAAGGGCAGGAATTCGGAACATCTTTTCTTTTGGATAACGAAGACATAAAAATTGAAGCAAAGAAAGATTCTATTTTTAAAGCTAAAGTTACAGGATCTACTCAGAATGATTTATACAAATCATATTATGATAATGAATTCAAAAAAATACAAGCAATTGCTGGTCCAATCTATAAATTATCAGATTCATTAACGCAAAGCGGAAAAGTAAAACTGACGCCGGAGCAACAAATCATGATGGATAAAAAATGGAAAGATCTTGGCGCTTTCGCGGATGATTTAACAGACAAATTCATCAGAAAAAATAAAGATAATTTAGGAGGAGCATTAGTAATTGAAGACCGAATCGTTTCGTACGGAACTCCTGAAAAAGTAAAAGAATATTATGCTATTTTATCTCCTGAAATTCAGAAATCTTTCTACGGAAAAAAATTAAAGGCAACTATTGAACTTAATGATAAAACGGCTATTGGTGCTAAAGCCCTGGATTTTTCTCAGACGGATGTAAACGGAAAAGTAGTAAAATTATCAGATTATAAAGGAAAATATGTTTTGGTAGATTTCTGGGCAAGCTGGTGCGGACCATGCCGTAAAGAAAATCCAAATGTTGTTCTAGCTTACAAAACATATCATGACAAAGGATTTGATGTTTTAGGAGTTTCTCTAGACGATAAAAAGAAACTTTGGGAAAAAGCAATCGAAAAAGATGGTTTAACATGGACACATGTTTCTGATTTAAAAGGATGGCAGAATGACGCTGCAGTTTTATACGGTGTAAAAATGGTTCCAACCAATTACTTAATTGGACCTGACGGAAAAATCGTTGCTAAAAATCTTAGAGAAGCTGAATTACAATCTAAATTGAAAGAAATTTTCAGCAAATCGTAAATCTAGTATTTAGTGTTCAGTTTTTTAGTGTTCAGTATCGCACTGAACACTAAAAAACTGATTACTGACCACTATAAAAAAATATCTCAAAAAAAAATGAAAAAATATATCTTTCTGGGCTGTTGCTCACTAGCTTTCTGTACCCTTATTTCTGCACAGAGCAAATCGGTTAACTTTAAGAAAATAAAAGAGTTGGGCGGCATTGAAGAATATCTGTACCAGCCAAACGGAATGAACATTCTGCTTCTTCAGGACAATGCTTCTCCTGTTGCAACGGTACAAATCGTGTATCGTGTGGGTTCTAAACATGAAGTGCTGGGAAACACAGGATCAACGCACCTTTTAGAACATTTAATGTTTAAAGGAACGTCGAATTTCAGCAAAAAAAATGGAAATTCGATTACTGATGTTTTACAAAATACAGGAGCGCAGTTAAACGCTACAACCTGGTACGACCGTACGAATTATTTTGAAACACTGCCAAGTGATAAAATCGAACTGGCGCTGCAGATTGAAGCCGACAGAATGCGTAATTCTTTATTATTGAAAGAAGATAAAGAAGCAGAAATGACGGTTGTAAGAAACGAGTTTGAAAGAGGCGAGAACGATCCCAACAGTTTATTAGATAAAGAAATCTGGGCTTCGGCATATATCGCGCATCCGTATCATCATTCGACAATTGGGTGGAAATCGGATATTGAAAATGCGCCGATTGAAGTGCTGAAGAATTTCTACAATACCTATTACTGGCCGGATAATGCGACTTTAACGATTATCGGCGATTTCAAAAAAGAAAATGTTTTTGAATTAATCGAAAAATATTTCGGGAAAATTACAAAAGCACCGCACGCAATGCCTCAGCCTTACACGCAGGAGCCGCAGCAATATGGTGCACGTAAAATTGTAGTTAGAAAACCAGGTGAACTGGGAGTTGTAAACAAAGCTTATAAAATTCCTGGAGCGCTGCACGAAGATCTTCCTGCATTGAATATTTTGGCTGAGATTATCGGAGCCGGTCCGTCGGCGATTTTGAACAAAACTTTTGTTGACAGCCGTTTAGGAATTTATGCTTACGCAAGTGCAACAAACTTTAAAGAAGTCGGACTTTTTACTATTGGTGTTGGTTTCCCTGCCTCTTCAAAACACGAAGATATTGATGCTAAAATCAGCGAAGTAGTGGCAAAAATCCAGAAAGAAGGAGTAACTCAGGATGAAGTAAACCGTGTTGTGGCAAAAATAAGTGCGCAGACTATTCTGGCCCGCGACGGATCCGGCGTTATTGCATCTGAATTAAACGAAGCAATCGCGGCAGGCGACTGGACAGATTTTGTAACAGGAGTTGACAGACTTAAAAAAGTAACTCCGGCAGATGTGTTGCGTGCGGCGAATAAATATTTGGTTGAAGACCAGAGTACAACAGGATATTTTGTTCCAAAACAAGCCGGCGCTCAAAAAAAAGACACCGCAAAAGCGAATAAGTATATGCCTGAAAACGGTCCGTTTTATTACAGACATGCAGAAGAAGGACATTCTCATGAAGAAAATCCAGCTGTTTCATCTTCAATACAGAATAAAACAGCAGAAAATTTTTCTTTTGAAAATGTAATTGAAAAATCGGCTTCGGCTTACAAAAGAGAAAAAGTATCAGGAATTGATGTGGTTTCAGTAAAAACATCTGCAAAAGATTTTGTTACTGTTGCAGCAAGTATTTCGCTGGGAAATTATGCCGGCGAAACTAAAAATGATATGGTTCCTTCGCTAACTACTTCTATGTTATCAAAAGGAACCACGCCGAATGATAAATTTAAATTCTCAGAAAAACTGCAGAAATTAGGTGTTTCATTAAATGTAAATGCTTCCACTTTCAAAATCAACATCGGATTCAAATGTCTCAAAAAAGACTTAGATCAGGTGATTGCTTTATTGGCAGAAGAATTAAGAAATCCGCTTTTTGATGCTAAAGAATTCGAAAATTTAAAACAGCAGTTTATTGGAAACACGCAGCAGAGTTTAAATGATCCGGGTGAAAGAGGAAGCATTGCTTTGTCTCAGGCAATTTATCCAAAGGGGAATCCAAATTACAGTCTAAGTGTTGAGGATAATATTTCAAACATAAAAAACGCCACATTGGATGAAGTAAAAGCTTTCCACAAAAAATATTTCGGAACAGCTTCTATGCGTCTGGTAATTGTAGGCGATACAGATGGTGCAAACTTAAATGCTTCCTTAAAGAAATCATTCAAAAACTGGAATGGCGGTGTTACTGAAAAATTAAAATTTGAAGAAGCTTTAAAATCTGCAGCAAAAACTGAAGTAGTTACAATTCCAGAAAAACCAAGTGCAGAATTGTACATCGGGCAGTTTACGGGTTTAAAAAGAGCCGATGCAGATTACATTCCGTTCTACATTGGAAATTACACTTTAGGAGCTGGATTTGCAGGACGTTTAATGCAGACTGTCCGTGATAACGACGGTTTGACCTACAGCATTTCTTCAGGTTTAGGAGGCAATATCGAAACTGGCGGCTACTGGTTTGTAAACGCATCTTTCAATCCAGGTTTATTCCAGAAAGGTCTTGACGCTACAATGGTTCAGGTGGACAAATGGGTAAAAGACGGAATTACGGCTGAAGAATTGGAAAACAAGAAAACCAACTTGATCGGAAGTTTTAAAGTCGGAATGTCAACCACAAACGGAATGGCAAGAACGATTTTAAACTTTATTGATAGAGGTTTAGAACCAGACTATATCGAACAATATCCAAAAGATATCGAAAAAGCAACGCTGCAGCAGGTAAACGATGCGATTAGGAAATATGTCAAACTAGATAAAATGATTATCATTAAATCTGGATCGCTTTAGTCTCAGTTTACAGTTATCAGTTTACAGTTTTCAGTCTCAGTTTACAGTCTCAGTTTACAGTTTACAGTTTACAGTTTTGGAAATTACACTTTGTCAAAGTTTCAAACTTTGACAAAGTTATAGACTGCGACTGCGACTGCGACTGCGACTGCGACTGAAAAAACTAATCCCTAAAAGACTGTCAATGAGAGTGAGAATTAAGAATCGGAATTAGTAAGAGAGTTACAGTGAGAAGAA
>NZ_CAMLIX010000178.1 GCF_946479975.1 uncultured Flavobacterium sp. | reverse complement strand
TCAAAAACGTAAAAGCCGATGCCGAAAAAACAGGCTGGGTTTTGATTAATTATTTATCCAATGCTATCAGATATTCTTCTGAAAAAAGTACAATTCTCATTAAATTAAAAGAAGAATATGATCAAATGGTTTTTCAGGTTATTGATACCGGAAAAGGAATTGAACCGAGATACAAAGACAAAGTTTTCGATAAATATTTTCAGATTCCAGGAAGTCCAAAATCCGGAACGGGATTGGGTTTAGCAATTAGCAAAGAATTTATTGAAGCTCAAAATGGAAGCGTTGGTGTAGAAAGTAATTTAGGATTGGGGAGTACTTTTTGGTTTACGCTGAAAGTATAAAATTTTGTCAATCTAAATTAAAACTACCAAGTAGCAAAGTCTTGAAACATAAAATAATTCTTATATAATTAAAAAAAATGTAATATCTTTATTATTGAAATTTATATTTGTATTGTATTGATTAATATTCGCTTAAGGTTCAATTAACTACAAAATACTAAGCTCAGACATTCGTTAATATTGCAAAATATAACGACATATAAAATGTTCCACAAAACGATTTCTCTGGTATTTCTATTCGGATTATTTTCTGCGAATGCACAGCAAAATGATTCCATTACAAAAATTGACAGCACGTCAAATCATTTAAAATTCAATTACAAACAATTAATCATTCCGTCCGTTTTGATTGGTTATGGTGTGATTGGTTTGGGAAGTGATCAGCTTTTGAGTTTTAATTCGCAAATTAGAGCAGAAGTTACAGAAGATATTGACGAGAAAATTACTATTGATGACTTTTCTCAATATGCGCCTGCAGCATCTGTTTACGCCTTGAACGCTTTTGGTGCGAAAGGAAAAAACAATATGCGCGATCGATCTGTCATCCTTGTTACTTCATATGCGATTATGGCGACAACAGTTTTGAGCTTAAAATCGATTGTACATGAAGAAAGACCCGACGGAAGTTCGAACAACTCCTTCCCTTCTGGACATACCGCAACTGCATTTATGGGTGCCGAATTTTTATGGCAGGAATATAAAGATAAATCGATCTGGTACGGAATTGCAGGTTATGCCGTTGCAACTGGAACCGGACTTTTCAGAATTTACAACAACCGCCATTGGCTGACCGATGTTGCCGCCGGAGCCGGAATCGGAATTATGAGTACGAAAATCGCATATTGGATCAATCCGTATATCACTAAAAAATTATTCAAATCATCTGCAGAAAACAAATCGACTTCTATGATCATGCCTTTTTATAATGGAAAGCAATATGGATTGGGATTTGCGAAAGTTTTCTAGATTTTTTTTTTGCCACAGATTAAAAGGATTACAAAGATTTTTTAAATGTCTTTTTCGAAATTTTTCCGCCACGAATTCACGAATTATTTTAAATAAAATTTGTGAATTCGTGGCGGAAAAAATAATCCTTTTAATCTGTGGCAAAAACTTTTTTATTCAATCCTATAATAAACCTTAGTATCTCAGCACCTTAGAACCTTTATAAAATAATTTCCATGATCGGCATAAATCTATTTTTGATTGAAGTTTCAAATTCGCCGATTTTTGTAAATCCTATTTTCTGGTAGAATTGTTCGGCATTGGGTTCAGAATCCAGAATTATTCTTTTGCATTTTTCATTTCGCATTTTTTCCAAGAAATCATTCATTAATAAAGTACCAAATCCTTTTCCGATGTATTCAGGCAAAAGAAATAAGTTGTCTAATTTCACCTGATTATTTTCTTCTTTTAAATAAGAATAATATCCAATTATTTGATTTTCATCAATTAAATTAAAAACAGGATTTTGTTCAATATAGTCTGCTGTGATTGTTAGATTATTTGACCATTTTTCAATTTGTGCTTCAGAATATCCCCAATGAGCTTTTGACTTTTTGGTGATTTCCGTTAAACGGATGTTGTCTTCTATTTTTGCTTTTTGAATCTTCACTAAAGTTATCCGTTTAAAGTAATTTTCTGTTTTCTACAATTGCTTTTTCATATTCGATTGAATCCTTTTTCTGTAAATTATCAATCAAATAATCTATTTGTGCTAAACCAATTTCTTTGTATCTTTTTACATGTTCTTCACTTAACTTAATTTCTCTTTGAACATCTGCTATTCCACCTAAAAAACACCAAAGAAAATATTCTTCATTAAATATTCGAAATATAAAATTCCAATCTTCAAAATACAGAATCTGTCCTTCTATAGCTGTAAAATCCAAATAATTTTCAGCATATTCAAAACCTTTAAAAACGTTATTTTTAATTCTAATACTGGTAAAATTCTTCTTGCTAATTATTTCACTAATATCTTCAATAGCCTTGTCATCAAGATGATATGAAAACCGAAGCTCATCAAGGAATTCCTCATCACTAATAAAACCAACAACCCTTAGAAACTTATCAAATCGTTTATCCCACTCTGCAAGTGTGAATTCTATTCTTGTTATAAAACTCACTGTGCCTGTATTAACAATAAATATCATTAATATTTAATTTTTTATAGTTAATGAATCTTTAAGCATTCGAAGTATTATTTTTAATCTCTCGAACTTCACGTTTCAATTCTAAAAGCAAATCTTTCATCGCTCCTGTTTCTGTGATTTCTTGTTTTTTATCTGATCGTCCGATGTTGCATTGATATTCCCAAATCTCCAAAATATCAGAAGCTTTCACTTCGTAATTTGGATAAAAACTATTATCAGATTCTAAAACCAAACTGTTTTTTTTGTTTTTATTGAGACGCTTATACACCATTCCTTCATTTTTTGTAATCAGAATATAGGTTTTTCCGTCCATCACCTCGCCCAGCTTTTCTACATAACGTCCAATAATAATCGAACCATCTTCGTGTGGAGGCATCGAATCACCTTCAACGGGAAATCCGCGGTGTTTTCCAGGTCCCAAAAACGGAAGTGTAATCTGCTGTAAACTTTCAATGTATTCGGGATCAGCGTAGCCGTTTAAATAACCTGCTTTTGCTTTTTGAGATACAATTTCAATAAAATTTTCTCCAAAACTATCTACTTGAATTGGTAAAATAAGTCGGTTACCTTCCAGTCTTATCAAATTTTGCACATCAATTTTGCGGATATCGACAGATAATATCAAGTCAATACTCATATGAAAATATAACGCAATCTTCTTCAAGATATCATACGGAGCTTCCGAAGTTCCATCTTCGTATTTCACGTATCTTCCTCTGGTAATACTAAGGTTTTCAGCTAATTTTTCCTGAGATATTTTATGCTTAACCCTTAACGCTCTGATGTTGTCTGAAAATAAGGACATAATAAATTTGTTATAATTTGGAACAGCAAATATACAAAAAAATGTTACCACCTGTGCTAATTTTGTTCCATACAAAACAAAAGGGAAAATGGCACGGGCAATTGTACATATGGATTTGGATACCTTTTTTGTATCCTGCGAACGACTCATCAATTCTGAACTCAATAATATTCCGCTTATTGTAGGCGGTGGAGATCGCGGTGTTGTTGCTTCATGTTCGTATGAAGCCCGAAAATTTGGAGTCCGTTCTGCAATGCCAATTGCAATGGCAATGAAACTTTGCCCGCAGGCGAAAATCATCAAAGGAGACATGGAATTGTATTCCAGATTATCTCATGATGTAACCGAAATTCTTCAGGAAAAAGCGCCTGTTTTAGAAAAAGCAAGTGTCGATGAATTTTATCTTGACATTACTGGAATGGATAAATTTCACGGAAGTTTTAAATGGACAGATGAATTGGCTAAAAAAGTAATTAAAGAAACCGGACTTCCGATCAGTTTTTCGTTATCTATTAATAAAACCGTTTCTAAAATTGCTACTGGCGAAGGAAAACCTGTAGGAAATCTTGAAATTCCCGAGCATAAAGTACAGGGTTTTTTAAATCCGCTTTCGATTCAGAAAATACCAATGGTCGGAACGGTAACTTTTCAGCTCTTGTCGCGAATCGGCGTTCGTAAAATTCAGACTTTAGCCGAAATGCCAGCTGAAATTTTACAGCAAATGATTGGCAAAAATGGTCTCGATATTTGGAAAAAAGCCAACGGAATAGATCATACGCCTGTAGAACCTTATACAGAAAGAAAATCTATTTCGACGGAACATACTTTTTCTCAAGATACAATTGACATTGCAAAACTAAAAAGAGTGCTTTTAGGAATGGTCGAAAAACTGGCGTTTCAGCTTCGTTCAGAAGAATGGCTTACATCAACTATTACTGTAAAAATTCGTTATGCCAATTTTGATACCGAAACCAAACAATGTCGTGTTGCTTATACTTCAGCAGATCATGTTTTGACCAAAAATGTAATGGAACTTTTTGAAAAACTCTATCAGCGTCGTATGCGCCTGCGATTGATTGGCGTTCGCTTTAGCGGATTAGTACGCGGAACGTATCAAATTGACCTTTTTGAAGACACTCAGGAAATGTTATCACTTTATGAAGCGATGGATAAAATGAAAAGCCGTTATGGTTTTGATGCCGTAATGCGTTGCGCTGGCGCCTCTTTCAAACCTAATAATAAAGACGAAATTTTAAAACGCAAAAAATAAATCATGTATCTCAATTGTCATTCTTTTCATTCTCTGCGTTATGGCACGATTCCGCTCGATAAATTAATCAAGCAGGCAGTTTCGCATGGTTTAAAATCAATGGCATTGACAGATATTAATACCGTAACTGGAATTTATGATTTTATAAGAGCATGCGAAAAAGTAAACATCAAACCTTTGGTTGGGATGGAATTTCGTTGCAATCATGAATTTAGATATATTGGTCTGGCAAAAAATGCTCAAGGTTTAGCCGAAATGAATCGTTTTTTAACGGAGCATAATTTCAGTGGAGAAATTTTGCCTTTGCGAGCTCCTGATTTTGATTCAACTTTTGTGATTTATACTTTAGAAAATGCTCCAGAAATACTTCATGAAAATGAATTTATCGGAGTTCGTCAGGAAGAAGTTTCAAGTCTTTTCACTTCAAAACATAAAAATAAAATTGCCAAAATGGTGGTTTTACAACCCGTAACGTTTAGCAATAAAAAAGAATACAATCTGCATAAAGTGCTTCGTGCAATTGATACGACTATTATTTTATCAAAACTTACTGAAACGGATTATTGCAAAACTTCAGATTTCATGGTTCCGACAGAAGCTCTTCTGCCTTTCTACGAAAAATATCCTGAAATTATATCAAATACAAAACGAATCATTGCTGAATGCAATTTTGAATATGATTTTTCATCTAAAAAAAACAAACAATTTTTCACCGAAAGTCGTGAAGAAGACATAAAAAAACTGACTGAATTAGCGATGGAAGGTTTTGAACGTCGTTATGAAAAAGATAATATAATAGCAAAAAAACGTGTTGAAAAAGAGCTGAAAGTTGTCCACGAATTAAAATTTAGTGCTTATTTTTTAATTACCTGGGATATTGTTCAAGAAAGTAACAGGCTTGGTTTTATGCATATTGGTCGTGGAAGTGGCGCCAATAGTATTATAGCTTATTGTCTCGGAATTACAGATATCTGTCCAATAGAACTCGATTTGTATTTTGAACGTTTTTTAAACCTTAACCGAAAAAGCCCTCCCGATTTCGATATCGACTGGAGCTGGCAGGAACGCGATGTAATGCTTCAATATATATTTGAAAAATACGGCAGAGATCACGTCGCTTTTTGCGGAACTAATGTCGAATTTAAATACCGTTCTATTTACAGGGAAGTGGGAAAAGTTTTTGGCCTACCGAAAGAAGAGTTGGATGTTTTGTCCAAGAATCCTGAAGAACTTCATCCTACAAATAAAATTGTGAGACTGGTTCAGGAATACGGTAAAATGATGGACAAGTATCCCAATCAACGCAGTATGCATGCCTGTGGTATTTTTATTTCGGAGGAACCAATTACCAATTATACACCGTTGGAAATGCCTCCAAAAGGATTTCCAATTGTACTTTTTGATATGCATATCGCCGAAGAAATTGGTTTTGATAAATATGATATTCTGAGTCAGCGTGGTATTGGTCATATTGACGACAGTGTAAAATTGATTGCCAAAAACCGCGGCATAAAAGTGAATATTCGCGATACTTCTATTTCTAAAAATGAAGCTTCTTGTAATTCTTATTTGGCAAAAGGAAATACAATTGGTTGTTTTTATATCGAAAGTCCCGCCATGCGCGGCTTGTTACGCCGCTTGAATTGTGACAACTATAAGGTTCTTGTTGCTGCTTCGTCTATTATTCGTCCTGGTGTGGCACAATCGGGAATGATGAAAGAATATATTTTTCGTCATAACCATCCGACTCAATTTGAATATTTTCATGACGTTTTTAGAGAACATCTTGGAGAAACCTACGGCATTATGGTCTATCAAGAAGATGTAATTAAAATTGCCCAACATTACGGCGGACTTCCAGCTCCTGATGGCGATATTCTGCGTCGCGCCATGTCGGGAAAAGGACGATCGTTGGAAGCTTTGCAAAAAGTAAAGGACAACTTTTTTGCAAGCTGTGCTCAAAAAGGACATCCTGAAGCTTTGAGTCAGGAAATTTACCGTCAGATTGAGTCTTTTGCTGGATATTCTTTTTGTAAAGCGCATTCTGCTTCTTATGCCGTTGAGAGTTATCAGAGTTTGTATTTGAAAGTGCATTATCCTGTTGAATTTATGACAGCGGTAATTAACAATCAAGGCGGATTTTACAGAACTGAGGTTTATGTACACGAAGCCAGAATGTCGGGCGGAACGGTTCATAATCCGTGTGTGAATAAAAGCGAATATCAAACGACTTTATACGGAACAGATATTTATTTAGGTTTTATGCATATTCAAAGTCTAGAATCGAAAACGGCACATTTAATTGAATCTGAAAGAGCCCAAAACGGCGAATTTCGTTCTTTGGAAGATTTCATCAATCGCATTCCAATTGGGATTGAAGGTATTAAAATATTGATTTTTATTGGTGCTTTCCGTTTTACAGGAAAAACAAAAAATCAGCTTTTGGTGGTTGCGAGTTTACTGCTGAATAATTTTAAACCCGAAAACAGAGATTTAAAACTTTTACAAGAGCCCGTTAAAGAATACAAACTTCCAACATTGGAACGTTCTGTTTTTGAAGATGCTTTTGATGAAATTGAATTGTTGAGTTTTCCCATTTCTTGCACCGTTTTCGATATTCTTCAAACCAAACATCGAGGCGATATTATGGCGAAAGATTTAGTAAAGTATCATAAAAGACAAGTTAGAATGCTGGCGTATTTAATTTCCAGAAAACACGTTCCCACAAAAAAAGGTGCGATGTATTTTGGAACCTGGATTGATCATGAAGGTACTTATTTTGATACGGCGCATTTTCCAGATAGTTTAGAAAAGAATCCTTTTCAGGGTGGAGGCTGTTATCTTTTATTGGGAAATGTTGAGGTCGATTACCATTTTCCTACCATTACAATTATTAGAATGGCAAAAATGCCTTTCATTCCAGATCCGAGATATATGGATTCGAAAGATCAATATCGAACTCAAAATCAGATTAAAGAAGATGTCAGCATGACGAATAGAAAACCTTATCCGTCAGAACATGAAATTAATATGCCGAGACATCGAATGAAGTTTAATTCTTAAGCTATGAAAATTGCTCGCAAAGTCGCAGAGTCGCAAAGTTTTAGTTTAAAAACTTAAAAAGAAAAAACTTTGCGTCTTCGCGTCTTTGCGAGATTAAAATCTAAACAACAGAAATAGAACATTTTACGTTATATACAAATGAAGAATCAGGAATATGCTATAGTCGATATCGAAACCACGGGCGGAAATGCCAGTGGAAGCCGTATTACAGAAATTGCCATTATTATTCATGATGGTAAAAATGTGTTGGATCGTTACGAAACACTTGTGAATCCAGAGCAGGAAATTCCTCCTTCTATTTTTGGATTAACAGGAATTAATAACGAAATGGTCGCCCATGCACCAATTTTTGATGACATTTCAGAGAAAGTTCTCGAAATGCTGACCGATCGTATTTTCGTTGCTCATAATGTCAATTTCGATTATTCATTTATTCATCATCAATTGGAGCAAGCAGGTTTTAAATGGTCGGCAAAAAAGCTTTGTACGGTTCGTGCTGCTCGAAAAATTAAACCCGGTTTAGGTTCTTATAGTCTAGGCAACCTTTGCAATTCCTTAAATATATCTTTAGAAAACAGACACCGCGCAGGCGGAGATGCAGATGCCACTGCCCTATTATTTTCGCTTTTATTAGAATGGGACGATGCTGGAGAGATTGATAAAATGGTCAAAAAAACGGCACAAGATCAACGATTACCTCCCAATCTTCCGCCAGATGATTTTAATAATTTACCCGCCAAACCTGGAATCTATTATTTCTATAATCAGCAGAAAAAAGTAATTTATGTTGGAAAAGCTATCAACTTAAAAAAACGGGTCACATCGCATTTTACAGGAAATAATATCAACTCGCAGCGACAGCATTTTTTAAGAGACATTCACGGAATTTCGTTTGAAGTCTGTGCAACCGAATTAATGGCGCTTCTTTTAGAATGTACGGAAATCAAAAAACTCTGGCCGACTTACAACAGAGCCTTGAAACGTTTTGAAGCCAAATTTGGCATTTATCAATATGAAGCTCGAAACGGTTACAAATATCTGGCACTGGGTAAAATGAGCAAATTTCAAACTTGTATTCATGAATTCAACAATCAGCATACAGGAATTCATTTGTTAAGAAGTCTGGCAGAACAATTTCAAATCGATCATCGCTTTTGCAAATATTCAAGACCTGAAGAAGGTGATTTTTTTTACAATCAAGAAACAAAAGAACTGCCGGATCCCTTTCTGCACAATGAACAAGTTGATAATGCCATAGATTTTTTATTGCACAACAGACCGAGTTTTGCCATAATCGACAAAGGAAGATCATCAGACGAAAGAAGCTGTATCTGGATTGAAAACGGTCATTTCCACGGAATGGGATATATTCCGAGAGATGTTGCCATTAACGATTCTGATGAAGTCAAAAGTTATGTCACGCCTTATAAAAGCAATCAATATATTGAGCAGTTAATTTTTGCTTACGCCGAAAAACATCCAGGTAAAGTATTCTTTAACAAACAGTTCTTGGTATAAGAAGATAAAACTGTGTAACCATTTCTGTTTAAAAAGCTGTAAATTTAATGGTACACAAATTAAATCTACTATGAAAATAGCCACTTATAACGTAAACGGAGTCAACGGACGATTAAATGTATTGCTGCGCTGGCTTGAAGAAGCTGCGCCAGATGTAGTTTGTCTTCAGGAATTAAAAGCACCGCAGGATAATTTTCCGCTTAAAGCAATAAATGATGCTGGCTACAATGCCATTTGGCACGGACAAAAACAATGGAATGGTGTTGCTATTCTTGCTCGAAATATGGAGATTGAAGAGGTAACCCGCATTCTTCCCGGAGACGACGACGATGTTCAAAGCCGTTATATTGAAGCTTTGATTGACGGAATTGTGATTGCCTGCCTTTATCTTCCAAACGGAAATCCCGCGCCGGGACCAAAACTTGAATACAAACTGAAATGGTTTGACCGCTTAACAGAACGGGCAGAAACTTTATTAAAACTAAAAACTCCTGTAATTCTCGTTGGCGATTTTAATGTTATGCCAACAGAATTAGATGTTTATAAACCTGAAAAATGGGTGAAAGATGCGCTTTTTAGACCCGAAGTACGAAAGGCTTTCGCAGCTCTTGTTGCTCTTGGATGGACAGATGCCATCAGGAAATTATATCCAGACGAGAAAATTTATACATTTTGGGATTATTTTAGAAATGCCTACGAAAGAGATGCAGGTTTGAGAATTGATCATTTTTTACTGAGTCCGCAGATTGCTAAAACATTACAGTCTGGAGGCGTTGACCGCCATGTGCGTGGCTGGGAAAAAACAAGTGACCACGCTCCTGTATGGATTGAAATTGACAAAAAACAAATGGAATAATGACACTATTTAACGACACCGAATTATTTACCACGGGTTTGGGAGGAAAAAAAATATTTGACATTCCTGATTCCCAATTGATTTTGATTGATAATTTCTTTACAAAAGAAGAATCTGATCGTTTATATGATAGGCTTCTCCATAAAACCAAATGGAGAGAATATCAAATGGAAATTTATGATAAAACATACACCGTTCCAAGAATGATTTCGTGGTATGAAGACAAAGATAATCCTGGAGCAGACCCAAAAGGCCCCGACTGGAATTATGAATTGCTAACCATTAGAGGACGTGTTGAAAAAGAAACACAATTGGATTTTAATACCGTACTGCTCAATTTATACAGAGACGGAAATGACGGTGTGGGCTGGCACAGCGATAAAGAACACAATACGGGGCCAAACCCAATTATAGCTTCGGTTACTTTTGGAGAAACCAGAATGTTTAGACTTCGTCATAAATACAGCAAAGAAATTCCGCAGGTCGAGATTCCCCTTCATCACGGTTCTTTTTTATTAATGGCGGGAACAACCAATAGTTTTTGGCAGCATCAAGTTCCTAAAACG
>NZ_CAMLIX010000177.1 GCF_946479975.1 uncultured Flavobacterium sp. | reverse complement strand
CGAGATCCTGTCAAGTGACTGGAGTTCAGACGTGTGCTCTTCCGATCTTGTTATTTCGGGCATAATTCCAACTCGTCCAGGATAGGCATGAAAACCAAACCCGCGGTTAACATAAACGTATCTTCCGACGTTTTCGTACAATCCCGCCCACTGTTTATAAATATATTGCGCCAAACTCCATTTAAAATAGCCTGGAATCTCAATTCCGAACTGCATACCGTGCGTATGACCAGCAAAAGTCAGGTGAAAATTCTTTGGATGATCTTTTATTTCTGCTTCCCAATGACTTGGATCATGACTCATTAAAACTTTAAAATCGTCTTGATGAACATTTTGTGAAGCTTTGTTTAAATCTCCCGCTTTCTTAAAATTTACTCCCCAGTTTTCTACTCCAATAAGCGCAATTTTGTCATCACCTTTTTGAACATAAGTATGCTCATTCAGCATAAGTTTAAATCCAATTTGACCGTATAAGTTTTTAATCTGATGAAAATTTTCATCTTTTTCTTTCTCAGAAGGCCACGTTACATATTCGCCATAATCATGATTTCCTAAAACGGCAAACTTTCCGTACTTATAGTCTTTAATACGATTAAAAGTTTCGAGCCACGGATGCATTTCTTTAGCATGCGTATTCACAATATCTCCTGTAAACAAAATCAAATCTGATTCCTGCTGATTGATCAAATCAATAGCATAATTTATTTTTTCAGGATTGTCAAAACTACCGCTGTGAACATCTGAAATCTGAGTAATTTTAAATCCATCAAAAGCGTCTGGAAGATCAGGAAAAAACACCGTCTGCTTAATCACTTTAAAATTATATTTTCCTTCTAATATTCCATAGATTATAGAAAGAAAAGGAATCGCCGCTAATCCTAATGCGATCTGACTTACAAATTTCCTGCGATCGGGCATCATTTCCTTTCTTGGCGCATTGTACACAAAATAGTTCAATATACTTGCACCAATTCTAAAAATATCTTCACCAAACATAATTAGTGTCAGCACAATTTTTGGAACGTAAATCAAAAGCATCAAACCAGTAGTAAACATAAACTGCTTAGTCTGACCAACAGATCGATCTATTTGAGAAAAAGAATATATAATAAAAATTAAAAGCAATGCGCTTATAACTTGATAGCTAACCAAAACCCATCTTACTTTTATTAAAGTTCGAAAAGCCTGATAAGAATAGAACTCAATAAATAAAAAAAGAGCGCATAGAATTACAAAACGAAGGATCATTTGTTAAATTTTTAAACAAAAGTAACAAAGAAAGAAAATGCTATTGCTTCTTATTATAAAAAATTTAACTCAATAAATAAAAAAGCTGAAAGATGTCTCTTTCAGCTTCAACCTACCAACCTTTTAAAACTATTTAATCGTGAGACTAAATCTGCTTATTTTGCTTTTGCCGTTGCTGGCTTAGCTGCTTCTGCTTTTTTCTCAGTTTTAGCTTTTTTGTCTTTTTTATCTTTTTTCGGTGCTTTTACTTCTTTTGTTTGAGCTGCTGGAGCTGGAGTTGTTTGTGCATTTACCATTGAAAATGTTCCTAAAACTGCTACTGCTAAAATTGCTAATTTTTTCATGACTTTAAATTTTATTGATTATTGTTTCATTATTTATAAGTCAAAAGTATAACTGTAAAATGAAGACAAAATGAAGAAAAAGTCCTACAACAAATTTTAACTTTTAATTGGCTTCTGGAAACCATAATTTAAAAGAAGTGCCTTGCCCTAATGCAGATTCTACCGTAATTTCGATATGATGAAAAGAAGCAATACTCTGCGCAATTGCAAGTCCGAGCCCCTGCCCTTCTTGATCAGAACTAATTCTGGCAAAACGACTGAATATTTTTTCGAGCTGTGATTCATCCATTCCAATTCCGGAGTCTTTTACAGCAATAAAATATTTTTCTTCAGCAAAACCGTCTTCTATCAAAATACTGCCTTTAGGTGTATTGTATTTAATAGCATTTGTTACCAAATTATAGATCAGAATATGAATAAGGGTTTTATTTCCTGTAAAAATAAAATGCTGCTGGACCTTATTTATAAACTCAATTTCTCTATCCTCAATACGATCCTGAAGATCTTCTTGTAAATCTGCCACGATTTCAAACAAATTAATTTCTTCGTTTGCGGCATATTGATTATTGTCTATCCTAGAAATGAGCAGTAAATTATTGATGATTTTTTTCAGCATGTCAAGCGTCTTCAAAGAACCTGCAATTTTATCGACAGCATTATCATCTAAAGATTCATTTTGCAATAAATTTTCTAGTTTATTTTTAAGAAGAGCAATTGGCGTTAAAAGTTCGTGCGAGACATTGGATATAAATTGTTTTTCTTTTTTAAAAACTTCTGCAATACGATCCATCATTTGGTTTAAAACAAAATCCAATTCTCTAAAATCTCTCGAAGCTGCTTTAATAGGAGTATGATCAAAAGTTTCTGGCTCGTTTACACGCCTGATTTTTGTATCGATAATTTTATAGAAGGGTTTTAGAAGATATTCGATATAAAAAGTATCTGCTAAAAATGTAATAAACAGAATGACAACAAAAACGATCAATATAAAAAAACGAATAACAAAAGTTAAATCGTTTACTTCGCTTAAACTGCTTCCAATTTCAAGCTGATAATCTTCGCCTTCGTAGGTAAAATGATGCTGCAGAATTCGAAACTCGCTTTCTTCATCTTCAATTTTTCGATATTCGTTTGTAAAAGTTGTTTTTTTCTGATGCGGTTTCATTGGAACACGAGACAAAACCAAAAATTCACTGTGAAGTGTTGAAAACTCAGAAAAAGTTTCTGTTGAATCATCTGGGTTTTCTATAAAATCATTGATCTCTTCCCGATTAAGATGTTCAATAAATTTTTTCTTTTTCTCCTGAAGACTATTATTAATATGATGATAAACTACATTTTCCACCAAAATAGGAAGCATCAGCCATAAAATTAAAATCACCAACAATCTTGTTAATGCATTAAAAATGGCTAATTGATGTTTTATTTTCACAGGAATATTTTATTCGTTTATACGATAACCTACATTTCGCACCGTTTCAAACCAATCTATTGGCGCATGTTTATCGAGCTTTTTTCGAAGATTTCGAACATGAACATCGATAAAATTAGAGTCAGAATTGACTTCTAAAATATCGCCCCAAATATGTTCTGTAAGCTGAAGACGCGTGATAACTCTATTTTTATTTAAAACTAAATATTGAAAAATATCAAATTCCTTTTTGGTAAGATTGATTGGGTTTTCGTTAAAACTCACTTTATAATCTTGAAGCTGTAAAACGAATCCATTTATGGTAAGATTGTTTAAGGTAAAACCATGAATTCTTCTAATAACCGCAAATAATCTTGCACTAAGCTCTGTTAAAGCAAATGGTTTGGTCAAATAATCGTCGGCGCCGAGATGAAGACCATTAATTCTGTCGTCTAGTTCGCCACGAGCCGTAAGTACAATTACTGCAATTTTTGATTTTGTTTTTCGAATTGTCTGTAAAACTTCAAAACCATCACCATCAGGAAGACCAAGATCAAGCAGCATTGCATCATAATCATTACTGCCAAATTCTTCTAGAGCATCAGCACAATTATGTGCAATTTTACAGATATAACCTGCTTTACAAAGAAAGTCGTAAACTTCTGCAGCAAGTTCTTTATTATCTTCAACAATTAAAACATTCATAAATAATGCATTTAAGCGCAACTAAAATTAATCAATTATAGAAAATCTGACTGCGCATTATTAAAAAATTAACGAATAAAAAAAAGCTGACAAATTTCTTCATCAGCCTTCTTCGATCGCATTATTCCTGTTTTGCCTCCGTTACAATGTTTCGAAAACAAAGCAAGAGCAATTTTTACTATTTTTCTGGTGTCGCTTCTGTTTTAGGAGCCTCTGCTTTTGCTTTTTTATGACCTTTATGGTGGTGTTTTGTAGCTTTTACTTCTTTTGCTGGTGCTGCTTGCGCTGGAGTTGTTTGAGCACTTACCATTACACTTGTTCCTAAAACTGCTGCTAATACAATAAATAAATTTTTCATGACGTTTAAATTTTTAATTAATTACCTTTATTACAAATTATTTTTTTACTTCTTTTTTTGTTGTTTCTGTTTTTGGAGTTTCGCTTTTTACTGCTTTAACTTTTTTATCAGATTTGCTTTTTTCTTTTTTAGCTACTTTTGTTTCTTTTACAGGAACTGTTTTACCATCTTGTGCAGGAAAAGCATGAACCATTGCACTTGTTCCTAAAACAGCTACTAATAACATCAATAAATTTCTCATGATTTTTAAGATTTAAATTAAATACCTTTTATTTTACAGATCAAAATTACCCTTGCAACATGAAGAGAAAATGAAGAAATCCCTGAATAAAAAATTTTAACTTGATATTAACGCTTTGCCGTTTTTTGAACCATATAAGTTATTTTTTCCACCATATAAGTTATATAAGCCCATTTTAGAAGAGACGCATAGCAATGCGTTTATTTCGATAGCGCATATATTAAATGAACCATATAATTTTTTTTCCACCATATAAGTTATATAAGTTCATTTTAGAAGAGACGCATAGCAGTTTTATTTTGATACGCATATATGAAATGGATCATATAATTTTTTTCCACCATATAAGTTATACAAGCTCATTTTAGAAGAGACGCATAGCAGTGCGTCTATTTTGATACCGCATATATTAAATGAACCATATAATTTTTTTCTACCATATAATTTCATTTTAAAAGAGACGCAAAGCAGTGCGTTTATTTCGATACCGCATATATTAAATGAACTTATATAACTTATATGGTTCAAAAAAAATCTATGGTGGAAAAAAAATCTTGTTAGTCTAATTTTTAAAAACTCAATTGTTTATTTTTACACACTAATTTTTTTTATATGTCGACTCAAAAACGCCTTTTTCTTCTAGATGCATATGCATTAATTTTTCGTGGTTATTATGCTTTTATTAAAAACCCGAGAATTAACTCAAAAGGAATGGACACATCTGCAATTATGGGTTTTATGAACTCACTTTTGGATGTTATTAAAAGAGAAAAACCAGATCATTTGGCTGTTGCTTTCGACAAAGAAGGAAGCCACGCCAGAACTGAAATGTTTACCGCTTACAAAGCGAACCGCGACGAAACTCCCGAAGCTATTAAAATTGCTATTCCTTATATTCAAGAATTATTAAGAGCGATGCATATTCCGATTATTGAACTTGCAGGTTGTGAAGCCGATGATTTAATAGGAACAATTGCCAAACAAGCCGAGAAACAAAATTATAAGGTGTACATGGTAACGCCCGATAAAGATTTTGCACAATTGGTTTCTGAAAATATTTTTATGTACAAACCTGCCCGTATGGGTAACGGAATAGAAATTTGGGGAATTCCAGAAGTTTTGGCAAAATTTGAAATCGAAAGACCAGAACAAGTAATCGATTTTCTTGGAATGATGGGCGATGCGGTAGATAATATTCCAGGATTACCAGGAGTTGGTGAAGTTACAGCTAAAAAATTCCTTAAGGAATTTGGTTCAATGGAAAATCTTTTGGCTAATACAGACAAGCTGAAAGGGAAAATGAAAGAAAACATCGAAGCCAATAAAGACAAAGGTATTTTATCTAAAAAACTGGCGGCTATTATGTGTGATTGTGATGTTACTTTTAATGAAGAAGATTACGAACTAACACGTCCAGACATCGAAAAAACCGATGCTATTTTTCAGGAATTAGAATTTAGAAGAATGGCAGAACAGTTTGATAATTTATTTAAAGTTGGAACGGCAAATGAAACTGCTAATCCTGCTTCTGATGCTAAATTATACAAAAAACCACAGCCAAAGAACGACGAGCAATTTGATCTTTTTGGAGGCGGAGGAACAACTCTTGACGAAAGTGCCGAAGCCGCAAGAAATTCATTTTACAGCACTTTAGATAATACAGAACACTCCTATCAAACTATTCAAGGTGATTTAGGAATTAAATTGCTTTTACAGAATTTGCAAAAACAGACTTCTGTTTGTTTTGATACCGAAACAACAGGAATTGATGCGCTTCATGCCGAATTGGTTGGAATGTCTTTTTCATACGAAAAAGGAAAAGCGTTTTATGTTCCGTTTCCAGAAAGTCAAGAAGAAGCTCAAACTTTGATCAATAAATTTGTTCCGTTTTTTGAAAATGAAAACATTGAGAAAATTGGACAAAACTTAAAATACGATTTAAAAATTCTTTCTAATTATGGTGTAACCGTAAAAGGAAAACTTTTTGATACCATGATTGCGCACTATCTAATAAATCCAGATATGCGTCATAATATGGATATTTTAGCAGAAACGTATTTAAAATATTCTCCAAAATCTATTGAAACTTTAATTGGTAAAAAAGGAAAAAATCAGCTTAATATGCGCGATGTTCCTTTAGAAGATATTAAAGAATATGCTGCAGAAGATGCCGATATTACTTTACAATTAAAAGAAATCTTTACAACAGAATTAGATAAAACCGAAACTAAAAAGTTATTTGACGAAATCGAAATTCCGTTAGTGAGCGTTTTAGCCGACATGGAGACAGAAGGAATTCGTCTGGATGTTGATTTCTTAAAAGCAATGTCTTCTGAGATGGAAGTTGAAATTAAATCTTTAGAAGAAAAAATTTATGAAACTGCTGGCGAGAAATTTAATCTTGCTTCTCCAAAACAATTAGGAGATATTTTGTTTGATAAAATGAAGATTGGTGGTGCCAAGCAAAAGAAAACTAAAACGGGGCAATATGCGACTGGCGAAGAAGTTTTGACGTATTTGGCAAACGACAATCCGATTGTAAAACAGATTTTAGATTGGCGCCAAATGGTAAAATTACAAAGTACTTATATTTTGGCTTTACCAGAACAAGTTGATAAAAAGACATTACGCGTTCATACCGATTATATGCAGACTGTTGCTGCAACGGGACGTTTGAGTTCAAATAATCCGAACTTGCAGAATATTCCGATTCGTACCGAAAGAGGGCGTCAGATTCGTAAAGCTTTTGTGGCGCGTGATGAAAATCATACTTTAATATCTGCCGATTACTCTCAAATTGAACTTAGAATTATTGCCGCTTTAAGCGGAGAAGAAAATATGATTGCCGCTTTCCAAAACGGAGAAGATATTCACAGAGCTACAGCCGCAAAAGTTTTTGACGTGGCTTTAGAAGAAGTTTCCCGCGAACAAAGAAGCAACGCTAAAACCGTAAACTTCGGAATCATTTATGGTGTTTCTGCGTTTGGTTTAAGTAATCAAACTTCGTTATCAAGAAGTGAAAGTGCCGCTTTGATCGATGCTTATTATAAAACGTACCCGCGTCTTAAATCTTATATTTCGGATCAGGTCGATTTTGCTCGTGAAAAAGGTTACGTGCAAACCATTTTAGGACGTCGTCGTTATTTAAAAGATATTAATTCGGCAAATGCTGTGGTAAGAAGTGCTGCAGAACGAAATGCCGTAAATGCTCCTATTCAAGGAAGTGCCGCCGACGTAATCAAAATCGCGATGATTAACATTCATAAAAAACTTCGCGAAGAAAACTGGAAATCTAGAATGTTGCTTCAGGTTCATGATGAGCTTGTGTTCGATGTTCACAACGATGAACTCGAAAAAATTCAGCCCATGATCAAACACGAAATGGAAAATGCATTTAAAATGACAGTTCCTTTAGAGGTAGAAATTGGTTTAGGTAAAGATTGGTTGGAAGCGCATTAATCTGATTTTAGATTTCAGATTGTTGATTTTAGATTTATGAATAAAAAATTACTCAATCTTGTCATTTACAGAAATGACAAAAAATAGGTATAAAAAAAGGACTGTTGATTATGAACAGTCCTTTTTTATTGATTTATAGATTTACTTTCTTATTTTTTTCGAGTAGATTCTCTTTCTTTCAATTTTGTCTTGATAACAATCGTTTCATATTCCGAAACCGTTCCTTCTGGCTCTTCTAATCTTTCGATTAATCTTTTCGCCGCCACTTCTCCAATTTCAACACCGTGCTGACTTACTGTGGTCAAACTTGGCGATAAACGTCTTGAAGCTAAAATTCCGTCAGCAAAACCTATAATCGAAATATCTTCTGGAACTCTGAAACCTTTTTTCAAACTCACTCTTAAAGCTGCAACTGAATCATTTTCATCCAAAGCAAAAATTCCATCAATTTTATGATCAAAGATTCCTTCGATTTTAGCTTTCATGTCTTCTTCAGAATCGGTACGAAGAATAATTTTTTCGTTTACTGGAATATTATTGTCCTTTAAAGCTTTTAGATAACCTTCTGTTCTTAATCTTCCAACACTTATATTATCTACAGAAGAAATAAGTGCAATATTTTTACATCCTAAATTAATTAAGTGCTGTGTAGAATTTAAAGCCGAATCAAAATCGTCTACTACAACTTTATCACAATCCACTTCGTCTGCAATACGATCAAACATAACGATTGGTGTTCCGTCATTAATGATTTCAGAGAAATGATTGTAATCTTGTAGTTTTTGAGCTTCTTGTGAAACTGACAAAATAAATCCGTCAATTGTTCCGTTGCTCAGCATCTCTAAAGTATGAACTTCTTTCTCCAGAGATTCATTAGAAATACAAGTAATTACATTATAACCTTTTTTGTCAGCTACTTTTTCGATACCGCTAAAAACTTTCGCAAAGAAAGAATTTAGAATGTTAGGAATAATTACCCCGATAGTTTTGGTTTTACGATTCTTTAAATTCAGACCAATAACATTCGGCTTATAATTTTTGAGTTTGGCATACTCCTTAATTTTAACCTTTGTTTGTTCACTAATTTCTGGACTGTCATTCAACGCTTTAGATACAGTCGAAACAGAAACACCAAGTTCTTTCGCAATTTGTTTTAGAGTTGCTTTAGCTTTCATCCAATTGAATTTTATGTAATTAATACAAATATAGTAGAATTACCGAAAATAAAACAAAAAAGACCTATTACTATTTAAATTTATAAAGCCTTTTACAAACAAAACCTAGAAACCATATTACATTTCTTAGCAACTACCTTATATATACTGAAAACATTATTATTACATCAAAAAAATATAAGTTTGCATTACTTTACGACTAAATAATATCGTGTCCTTTTTTTAATCATTTAATTAAAAAACTGAACCCCTGATTTTCAGGATATAAAATATTCTTTTCAGGTATTTGGTTTTAAAATAATTAATTGTACTTTTGCATCCCCTTTATTGGGGATGGAATGTTTAATTAAAATAATATTATGGACGCATTAAGCTACAAAACAGTTTCAGCAAGCAAAGCCACTGTAACTAAAGAGTGGATTGTTGTTGACGCTGAAGGTCATAACTTAGGACGTCTTGCTTCAAAGGTTGCAATGATCTTAAGAGGTAAGTACAAGCCAAGTTACACACCGCACGTTGACTGTGGAGATAACGTAATTGTTATCAACTCAGAAAAAATTAACCTTACAGGTACAAAATTGAATGACAAAATTTACATGCGTCATACAGGTTACCCAGGAGGACAAAGAACTTTAACTGCTAAAGTATTGCAATCTAAAAACCCTGCATTATTAGTAGAAAAAGCTGTAAAAGGTATGTTACCTAAAAATAAATTAGGAGCTGAACTTTTTAGAAATCTAAATGTTGTTGTAGGAGCTGAGCACAAACATGGAGCTCAAAAACCTAGAACTGTTAACCTTAACGATCTTAAGTAATGGGAGTTATTCACAAAATCGGTAGAAGAAAAACCGCTGTTGCACGTGTATATGTTTCTGAAGGAACAGGACAAATCACTGTAAACAAAAAAGAATTCGCAACTTACTTTCCAACTGCAACTTTACAATACAAAGTATTACAGCCAATGTCTATGACAGAAAACGCTAGTAACTTTGATGTAAAAGTAAACGTTTACGGAGGTGGTTCAACTGGTCAAGCAGAAGCTGTTAGAATGGCATTAGCACGTGCAATGTGTGAAGTGAACATCGAAAACAGAGCAATCCTTAAACCAGAAGGTTTATTAACAAGAGATCCAAGAATGGTTGAACGTAAGAAATTCGGTCAGAAGAAAGCTCGTAAGAGATTCCAGTTCTCTAAACGTTAATATCACCCGTCTTGTTCAAATGAGACAAGACATTATCAATTATTTATTGAAATTAAAAAACACAGTTATTGTTGCTCTCCTACCGAGGTAGGAAATAGTTTAGCATCTAAATGTATAAAGCCTGGGAAACCGCCATTTATACATTGCTAATCAACAGAACGTAAACTAGTACAAAAATGGCAAACAAAATAGAAGTTAAAGACTTACTAGAAGCAGGTGTTCACTTTGGACACATGACTAGAAAATGGGATCCAAATATGGCCCCTTACATTTATATGGAGCGTAATGGTATTCACATTATCAATCTATATAAAACTGCAGCTAAAATTGAAGAAGCTAACGAAGCTTTGAAAAAAATCGCTGCATCAGGTAGAAAAATTTTATTCGTAGCTACCAAAAAACAAGCTAAAGACATCGTTGCTGAAAAAGCAAAAGCTGCAAACATGCCTTACATCACTGAAA